>CBIHQL010000445.1:0-4179 GCA_966211855.1 uncultured bacterium | reverse complement strand
CGATTAAAGTTACCCCCAGAATTGGGGGGTTAGGGGGGCTGATTTTGATTCGTGCAGGAAGTCTATTCTTCTTCTGAGTCACAGCATAGAAAAAATAAAAAACTGCCACCTGTTGCATCGGGGGACGTGCTTCATAGATGGCAGAAAAAAATCAGTTGTTACAGTTCAGTCAGTTGGCACTTACGCGCGATTCCAAGGCCCCCAAATCGCAAAGGTAATGCCAGGAGTCTGGATGTTGACAAACATGGTTTGACCATCGGGAGAGAAGCAAGCACCTGCAAACTCGCTGTCACTCACAGCATTACGTGCAAATTGGTATAGCTCTCCCTGCGGTGTCACTCCCACAACAAACTGGTCATTATCACCGTCCTCACAGAGGATGAGATCACCAAACGGTGAAACCACGATATTGTCAGGGTTTTCTAGTTCTGCTCTATCGGTTGATTCTACAAACAGAGTGAGTGTGCCGCCATTTGCAGCCGATGCACCAGGCACATAGCGCCAGACTTGCCCTAATCTAAAAGGGCCGCCGTCGGTACAAGTAAAATACAGTTTGTTGTTGTCAAACCAGATACCTTCACCCCGGCTAAAGATAGCGGCTCCTTTGGCTCGACCTTGGAATCGAGTTCCTGTAGGAGCACTGTCACTGATTGGATCAGGCTCGTCAATCGTTACCCACTCAACCTCAAGAGCTTGACCGACTGGAATCGGGATGCCACTCCGATTACTCGTGTTAACTCCAGGTCTTCCCTTAATAACCAGAGCTTGTAAAGTTCCACCAGCTGCTAGTTCACCCGGTTTATTGGGGATGAAGCGGTAGAACAGGCCATCACCTCTATCCTCAGTTTCATAAGCAATTCCGGTACGAGGATCGATCGCTACTGCTTCGTGATTGAAGCGGCCCATCGCCTTTAGAGGAACTGGCTCGACAGCTCCGGTCGCGTTAGCAGGAACTTCAAAGTTGTAGCCGTGGGGCTTAGAAACGGTAGGGTCTTCGGCGGGGGTAGAAGTGTTTTCTTCGCAGGTGATCCAGGAACCCCAAGGAGTCGCGCCACCTGCACAGTTACGGTATGTGCCTTGAATGGATGGAAAATGGCGAATTAGTTTGCGATCGCTACCCACAATCAGCGTCGTTGTGCCACCTTTGCACAGAGGATCATAACCTGGGGCATACAAATCGCTAACTTTGGTCTTTGAGTCAGGGCTGAGTTCGTGATTACGCACCAAGATAGTCGTTCTGTTAGGGCCAGGGAACGCTGCCATCCCATCATGGCCTCCCGGCACTAATGAGTTGTTGCTCATCGTATCGTTAGTGCGGGACAAAGTTCGGTACTGGAAACCACGAGGTAGATCCAGCAGCTTATTAGGATCAGGAATTAGCGGGCCATACCCTTTGCCAAATACAGATTGACCATTTGCCTTGCGAGCATACAGTGCCTGCAAAGGAGACATCATTACGGTGCCAGCAGCACTAGCCCCTGCCAGTGCAAAGAATTTGCGGCGCGATAAAGCCATGTTCTTCTCTCAGTTCTCAGGATGCGTCAATAGCTTAATCGTTGTTTTTCATCACCAGGCAAAGGACAGATTAATGGAGGGTTAATTAATTTCTGATTAAGAAAATATTGTTAAAGCCCGATTCCACCTTTACTGGATAATTTCCTGAGTGAAACTAAACAAATTGGGGTCGCGAAAATCAACGGTGGCTCTTACCCAATGGACATCAGGGGAGCCAAAGGTTTCAACGCGGGTAAAGTTTTCTAGGCGCTGTTGCGTACGTGAATTGAGTAAGGGTTTGTCAATCCGGAAGTAATGACTATCCCCATGCACAAGCACCACAGGTTTTTTGAAGGCGATCGCTTCAGCTTCTAGAGCCGCCAAAAAATCGTTGTAGCCAGCACGCTTGGGGTCTGTTGCCGCTAACTCAAAGCCGGGGTTGGCTTGAATGACCAGCATGATTCCCTGACTACCATTACGCTTGGCGATCGCAAACCCTTCTTTTAACCAAGCTAAGTCAGCCGCATTGCGCTCATAATATTCAGCATCGGCTTCAGGCGTGCGACCAAAATTGTTATTACTGCCCGTCACATTGAGCCCGACAAACACGACATTACCGTAAATCCAACGGACGTTTTCTCGAAATTTGCTGTACTGCGGATCGTTACTTTGACGGGTGAGGGCAATCGTTCGTTTACCCTGACTTTGATTGCCTTGAAAGAAGATTTCTCGCAGCTTATCCAACCGTTCTAAGGGGTCATAACTACCATTATTGTCTCGATAGCAATCAGTCCACTCATTATCTCCTGGCACAAAAACAAAGGGATGCACAAAGGTATTAAATAAGTTGTAGCGCTGATAAAACGTCTCATCGTTGCAAAGGGTAGAGCCACTCTTAAAATCGCCATCATGAACCACAAAAGCTAAGCGAGCTGCATTCATATCACGCACTAGGCTTTGAAACTGAGTCTCTTGCTCAGCGGTATAAGGTAGGTCACCAATCAGCCCAAAGTCAAACTTGGCAGCCGCGACACTCACATTTCCGAAGGGTTGAGCCTCAAGAAAATTCACTGCACTCAAGACAACAGCCCAGAGTAAGGCCACCCAAAACAATCTCTGATATCGTCGCATCAGTCATTCCTCTACCTGGCAAACAGCCTGAACCAATCATGCTGGCGCTAATAACTTAAAGCATGTTGCTCAACCTGGGAGAAAGACCAAGTTAATGGCGCGTTAAGCCTCTTTAAACTCAGGTAGAAATTGAGGGCATATGTGCATTGGAAGAGAAAACTCGTGATTAATTCACCCTAATAGGGGAAGTGGAATAAGCGATCGCATCGATAAGATAAGGACAGTTAAAAGCGATATAACAAATCCATTAAAGCCTTATAGCAAAACGCCTCCCAGTTTTTATATAAATGGGAGGCTTATATTTTTTAGGCATGTTCTGAGCGTCTCTACACAACCGCTAGCCAAACTCCTGCAGCTGGGGAAAGAGTGAAACCGCGCCGTTGCAGTTTCATGAGCTTCTCTTCAGCCAAAGATAGTGGATGTTTAGACAAAAGACATCCTAATTAATTCATGCAGAATATCCTTTGTGTTGCTTGTCAGAGCTACCACTTGAAGAAGTAGTGGTTGCTAACACGACCTTGAAAGATTTATGGGTATAAGAGCAATAAAAGCTATAACTTTTAGTCTTGAACGGAGAGGGGGGGATTCGAACCCCCGTTGGGTTTGACCCCAAAACAGATTTCGAGTCTGCCGCATTCAACCACTCTGCCACCTCTCCAATGGTTGGCACTTTTACTATTCTACAACGATTTGTGTCTCTCTAGAACGCAAAAGCCTCATTTTCTTCAGATTCTTGTGTAGCTGTAAATCCATGGTTGGGCGTCCATTGCACAGCACCATCACGTCCAGTCCAATACACTTGAACTTTTCGCTGTTTGAGTTGAGTTAGAGTTTCTGGGTCAATAGAAGTTGCTGAAGCGATCGCGACCCGTGGTTTGACTACTTGCAAGAGGTTGCCCGCTAAAGGTTCACCTGTCCACCAAAGGATGGGTGTGGGCGATAAACGGCCTGAGCTAGCTAGCGTATTCTGTTCTCGACTCTTTAAGTGGTTTAACCATAGCCAATCTTGGTTTTGCAACCGCAACTTCCAAACCGTAGGTGAGGTATTCAGAACTTGCAGAGTAGAAGCGCCAATCTGGACTTTTTGGTTGACACTCAATGTTTGACTCTGCTCTGACGGAATACTATTGGGTAGGCTCGTATCGTTCGGAGCAGCCGTAGGGTTGAACCCTTGATCATCACTCTTGAAGATCGCCTCACGATAAAAGGTTTGAACGGGTAGAGAGTTCAAAATTTGCACCCAGCCTCGGTTGCTGTTGTTGCTGGCCTGCGGTGCGATCGCCCAATCAATTTGGTTAGCCCCTTGCTTTTGTAAAAAAGGTAAGACGGTGAGGTTGGCGTTCGTTTCATCTCCACTGTTGACTAGCCCGATCCGCCCTCGGTCTTGAACTACTAAAACAGGTTCTTCTTTAGTAGCTAGAACGGTAACCTGAAATAAGTTACTGTAGCTCAACCCTAGAGGAACAGCGATCGCTATCCCCGCTAACAGACCTGCCAGCCACCAATAGCGTCGCCACCAAGTTTGTAACCAAACTAAGCTAATCAATCCATACA
>CBIHQL010000444.1:0-4186 GCA_966211855.1 uncultured bacterium | reverse complement strand
TCTCAACTCAACCGCATTCAAACCATGCGGGCTTACGAAGAGCGCGTTGCCCAATCCCATGTCTAATTTGTCTGCACCCATCACCGTGCAAGTTAACGGTGAGTCTCAAGCTTGTCCTGCAAGCCTTACCCTGCCTGAGCTTCTAGAACAACTCGGCTTAAATCCCCGCTTGATTGCTGTTGAGTATAACGGCGAAATTCTGCACCGACAATTTTGGTCAAATACTCAAATTCAAAACGGCGATCGCTTGGAGATTGTCACCATTGTCGGGGGTGGCTAGCCCAAATTCTTACCCTACTGAAGTACGGAGATCCCTCCCAATCCTGACTCTAGGCTGATGCCCTATCCCTATCTGGAGACGATACATTATAGGTGTGCCCTGGGTTTACGGCTCTTAACAAAAGAGTGAGCCGCCTCACGCTGAGTCTTGTTACAGGCAGGCAGGTGGCTATCCACCAGTGCCCTACACTGGTTACCAACAGGTTTAACAAACTGAGTTGGCAAATAACCAGAGCCGACGTTTTTTATTCAGCTTGGATAGGCACAGTCTTATGCGCAAAAAACTACTTTCTGTAATCAAACCGCTGTTAAAATCCGTGCTCTTGATGGGCTTGGTGTTCACACTAGCCTTCAGCAACGCCGATGGTGCTTTGGCAGCCCGCAGCGGGGGTCGGATTGGTGGTGGTTCCTTTAGAGCACCCGCTCCTAGCTACAGCTCACCTCGTACCTATACCTCTCCTTCTCGCGGTTATTATCCCGGTGGGGGTGGCTACGGGTATGGGCCTTCTCCCTTCTTCTTTTTGCCCTTCTTTTGGGGAGGCGGTGGTGCTTTTGGGGGTCTATTCACCGTTTTGATCTTTATTGCGATCGCCAACTTTGTAGTCAGCAGCTTCCGGCGAGCCAATGGTGGTGAAGATTTAGAGGGTGATACCTACTCCAACAACTCCACTGTGTCTGTCACTAAGCTGCAAGTCGGTTTGTTAGCGCAAGCACGAGATCTGCAAACCGACCTCAACCGCATTGCCGAAACCGCTGACACCAGTTCTCCGGCTGGGTTAACCCAAGTTCTGCAAGAAACCTCTCTGGCTCTGCTCCGCCACCCAGAATATTGGTTTTATGCAGGGGCAGAAAGCCAACAAACTCGGTTGACTTTAGCAGAGGCGCAATTTAACCGTTTGGCGTTAACTGAGCGCAGCAAATTTGGCGAAGAAACTCTGACCAATGTCAACAGCCAGCGCCGTCTCAAGTCGAGTCAAGGCTCCTCAGCATTGACCGTGGCTGAAACAGGTGGAGCGCTAGCCAATACCTCCGATGGGCCTGGTGAATATATTGTGGTCACGCTGTTGGTCGGTACCCTTGGCAAGTTACAACTTCCCACAGTCAACAGTTCTGACGATTTGCGGCGAGCCTTAAGCCAGTTGGGTGGTATCCCTAGCGAACAACTGCTCGCGGTTGAAGTGCTGTGGACACCTCAAGCAGAAGGTGACACGCTCACGACAGACGACATGATCGCCGAATATCCTAGCCTGACATTGGTTTAACTTTATTCGGCTGAGAACCTAGAGTCTCACAATAGATCACCGAACCCTGAACAGCGCATCATGCCAGCCGTGGTGCGCTGTTGTTTTACAAGCTGCGATCGCAATAAATCACCAGAAATTGTTAAAAACGATCGCATTTGTCTAGAGTGAAAGAAGCGATCGATATACCTCTTGGGGTGTTTCTGCACCATGCAGATGGAATATTTCGTTCACGCTCCGACAGAATTTATTCAAACCCATCAAGAAGAACTGCTTCCTGGCTGGTCTGTGTCGGTAGCTTCGGTTTTGATTGTGCTGCAATCGTGTCCTGCCGAGTTATTAGTGAGAACTGCCGAGACAGAACAATACAAGCAACAACTCCGGCAGCAATTTTTAGGCTTTGGTGAGGAAGTTAGCCTGCAATTGTGGGCAAACGGTTACACCGCAGAAATATTTGACCCTGCAACCGGGTGGCCCATGCTGACTCAAGCAGGTTCTAGGCGACTCGATGATGTTGCGGTCGTGCGGGCAAGTTTAGGCTATCCGAGCGCGCGCCAGGGTGATTGCTTGATTAGCTTGCATCCTGACTGGGGTAGTGCGGTCTATCCTTCGATTTTGGTTAGCTCAGCACCTCCTACCGTCTTGAAAGCGATCGCCCAATTACTCAGCGATCGCCGTCTCCCTAGCTTGTTTTAAGGCAAAACTAAATCTGCGATCGCCACAGTTTCTGATCGTTGGCTAGTTCGTTGTGACTTAGCTGAACTACACCACCACTCTTGTTCTTCTGGCGAGAGTTTGACCGAGTATAGCGTCACCACTGAAAATTGTCGCGATCGCCCTTGACCCAAAATCTCTACCGCATAAGAAGGGTGGGTCTTGGTGGCAATATCAGGCACAAAGCGTTTACCAACCCGCCGCCAACTTGGTTCTTTACTTCGCCACTCAATGCGGCAACAGGGCCAAGGGAGTTGTTCACGGTCAAACAAACGGCAGCATGGGCCGATAACCCGGTAGCAAAATTGACCACCGGGGCTATAAAAAATTTGTCCAGATTGCAGAGGATGTCGCACAGGTGTGATTTTCTCACAGTTCTTTGTCGGACTGAAGCTCTAATGAGCGATCGCGACCAAATTCCTGCCAGATTTATGATCCCAACCCTCTTTCCCCCGACTGAGCCCGCTCCACCATCGGGACGAGCCTACTCTCAAAGCTTGATTCCCTCCCGTGGTACAAGCCCTAGTCTGTTATCTGTGACACGATGAAAAGCATAAACACCCATCAACCTTATCGTTGTCTCTCCAATGATTTGGCAGAATGGGGCGAGTTGCTCAAGCTCTTATTTGGCTTCAGCGGCTCAAAACGTTGTCGATTGTATGATTCATTACTTGCCCTGTCTCTAGAGTTGGATATTTAGACTGAACACGAGGCGGAGGCAGCTTTGTAAATTAAGTTGTTATCTTAGTTTACATAGATTTACAAAAGGTCAATCCCAACCAGCCAACTCGTTGCTGACCAGACCTACTCTCTCTCACGTATCGTTCACTTCAACTTCGTCAGGAGCCAGCCATGCAATCACCCGCACAACTTTCTTTAGAACAACAATTTAGTCTGAGAGCCTTTACAGATCAGGTACAGCAAATGTCTCGCGAGCAAGCCCAAGAATTTTTGGTGACCTTGTACGAGCAAATGATGATTCGCGAAAGTATGTATCAAGAATTCCTCAAGCATGAGTGGGGATTAGAAGCAGACAACGCTTGGGGCTAATTGCTCAAGGTATCATCCCACCCGCTGCCATGCTGGAGATAAATACCTGTGGGAGCCTCTATCCCTCTGGTCACGTCTAGTATTGCCATATTCCACCCCTGATCTCTGTAGGCGATCGCAGGTTTTTATAGAGCTTTTGACATGATGCAGAATAGCCGTTTGCTACCTAGGGGAGACCTCCGTTTCCTGATAGAACCTTATGCCGGAGTTCTTATAGCCACTTCCATCCTGAGTTTCTGGGGTCTGAGCCTCGCATGGTTTTTAACTACCGATCTGGCTGACTTCCAGATTATCGGTTTAATTCCGGCACTGTGGTTGCGCACTTTTTTACAGACTGGGCTATTCATCACTGTCCACGATGCCATGCATGGTATTTTGTGTAGCCAACACCGCCGCCTTAACACTGGTCTTGGGACTTTGGCAGCCGCTCTCTACGCTTTGCTACCCTACAAACAACTCTTGATCAAGCATCAACAGCACCACCGCGCCCCAGCGACAGGCGATGACCCCGATTTTTATGAAGCTCAACCAGACAAATTTTGGGCCTGGTACTACAACTTCATGAGCAGCTATTTGTCAGGGCGGCAAACTTGGGTTTTGGTATTTGGCATGGGTGTGATTTTCATGACCCTGAATGCAGGGCTTCACATTGCAGCCGCTAACCTGATTGTGTTTTGGGTGCTGCCCATTGTTTTGAGTTCTTTGCAGTTGTTTTATTTTGGAGTTTATTTACCGCATAGGCCTCAACCCGGTGGCTACCGCGATCGCCATCGTGCTTTCAGTAGCGATCGCTCGGAGCTTTGGTCATTTCTCACCTGCTATCACTTCGGCTACCACTGGGAGCACCACGAATATCCCAATCTACCCTGGTACGCCTTAGCGAGCGTTCGCAAGCGTTAACT
>CBIHQL010000443.1:0-4196 GCA_966211855.1 uncultured bacterium | reverse complement strand
CGCTTTGGCTGTTTGCGGGGCCACCCGTCATCGGGGGTGTCATTGGTTATTTCACAAATGACATCGCAATCAAAATGCTGTTTCGCCCCTACCGCCCCTATTACGTTGGCGGGAAACAGTTGCCTTTCACGCCCGGTTTGATCCCCCGCAATCAAGAGCGATTAGCAAAACGTATTGCTGACACAATTATGGGGTCTTTGCTCACCCCTGAAGAGTTGCAAAATTTGGCAAGGCGGCTGCTTCAAACCGAGCGCGTACAAGCAGCAATTCTCTGGCTGCTGCAATTGGGCCTTGATCAAGTTCAGGTTGATAAGGAGCAGAAGACTACTAAAATTTTGGCTGGCATCTTGCGCGATTTACTAGGCGAATCAATGCCTCGGTTTCTCAAAGTGCTAGCGCGTCGTGAAGATTTTCTCGAACCTCAACTCAATCAGATCTTTGATCAAGTATTGCTGGAGTTTCAACTCACAGAAGATCAAGCCCGCAAGCTTGCTGATTGGCTGTTGCAGGTTGTGCTGCCTCCAGATGCGATTCGCCAAGCACTGGTTGATTTTTTGACCGATCGCAATATTCAAATCATTGATGAAGGCTTCCGCGAAAAAGCCAGCGGCACTTATTGGGTGGTTGCCAATTTATTTGGTCTGCGCAACACCCTGACGCGCTTACGAACTTTTTGTCTAGATGAGCGAGAAGCCAGCAACAAGCGCATTGCCGAACTGATTGTCGCACTCTCTATCAGGCAGCGATTGCAAGAATGGCTGCAAAATTTATCGTTGCAGAATCTGCCAGTCTCGACGGTGCGGCAATTGCGGAAAACAATGCGAGATAGCGTTCGGCAGTATGTGCAAAACCGTGGCTCGGAAGTGCTGCAAAATCTCAGCCAGTCAGTAGATTGGGACAACATTGCGGGGATCGTTCTCAGCCGCCTCCGTAACTCAGCAGTAGTCACCGCTTCTTTAGAAACCGTTAGTAAAGAACTAGCGTTAATTTTAGAGCGCTATTTAGAACGAGATTTGGAGTCCATCGTGGCTCAAGCCATTCCCATTTTGAATATTGACCAAGCGATTATTGCTCGGGTTCAAGCAACCTCAGCCCAGGATCTGGAAGCCGCAATTCAAGGCATTGTCCGCAGTGAGTTACAGGCGATCGTTAATTTAGGGGGCATCTTGGGGTTTGTGATTGGAGCACTGCAAAGCGTATCTTTCCTGATTCGCTAGGCTCTACTCTGCGTCAAGCACTTCCCCTTCGGCATCTTTATAAAGTTCTTTCAAGCTTTGCTGCTGGAATCGCCGCGATTGCCGCCGATACTTCTTCGTTTGCAGTTTTGGCTCGTACTGCACTTGCCCTTCTTCACGGCTCTTCACCTTGATCGTTGATTCGCTATCACCTGCTTGTTTGAGGGCTTCTTCGTAGGCGATCGCTTCTTCCAACATGGTCAGGTAATAGTCGTAGCGTTCCCAATCACCCCGTACTGCACAGTTAGGCTCGTCTCGGTGCAAGCAGTCACTAAATTGACAAGCGGCGATCGCTAAACGCTGCCGAGCTTCGGGAAAACAACTCGTCAATACATTCGGGGTAAAGTCAATGTCTGGCTGATTAAAACCAGGCGTATCTGCCAACAAACCTCCAGTCGGCAGTTCAAATAACTCAACGTGACGAGTCGTGTGGCGACCGCGCCCTAGCTTGCCAGAGACTTCACCCACCCGCAAGTGAGCGTCGGGGATGAGTTGGTTGATCAAGCTCGACTTCCCGACTCCCGAAGGCCCCGCCAAAACAGTTATTTTCTGGTTGAGGCGGACTTGAATATCGGTAATACCTTGACCTTGAGCCACGCTAATTAAAATTGGTTCATAGCCCCATTGCTGCAAGCGATCGCGCCATTGGGCCTGCTCAGCGGGTGATAGCAAGTCCCGCTTGTTCAAGCACAAACAAACATCTAACCCTGTAGACTCAGCCTTCACGAGGAATCGGCTCAGTTGGTAAGGGTCGAGCGTGGGCTCTGCTAAGGCAAACACCAGCAGAATTTGGTTAACGTTGGCGATCGCAGGTCGGTTTAACTCAGATTGGCGTGGCAGCACTTGAGTAATAGCCCCCCGTTTACCGGCCCAATCTGGTTCTTCAACGGTCACGCGATCGCCCACCATGACCTGTTGCCCAATTTTCTTCAGGCGGGCCCGTCGTGTACATAGCAGTTCTGTGGCTCCTGCTTCTAGAGTGGGTTGCACAGAATGAGCGTCTAAGCGCACGCGATAGTAGTTAGCCTGAACAGCTACCACCGTCCCCGACAATACTGCTGCCGTTGCTTGGGAACCCGACTCTGCCCCAACATTACTCATGCAGATACTGCCGGTCGCCGCACTCTTAGAGCAAAAAAGCCAGACCGATCTTCGACCTGTTCAATCGCATACCCTTCCATTGCTAAGCTATCAGGCACTTGCTCAATCGGCTCACCTGGGTCTAGCCACACTTCTAACAGGCCACCCGGAGCCATTTTCTCTAGGTGCAGCTTGGCCTTCACAAAATTGAGGGGGCAAGGAGTGCCCCGCAAGTCTAATTGAGCATCAGGAGTACCAGAGCTAGTTAGAGATTCAGCGCTCATCCGCGAAACAAGCCTCCTAGGAAGCCCTCCAGCCCGCCTTTTCCGGTGCGATCGCCTTTAATTTTTGCCAGTTTTTCTAAGAGTTCTCGCTCCTCTGCGGTAATCCGATTGGGAATATCAATCAAGATCGTAATCAAATGATCTCCACGGCTCACCGGATTGCCTAACCGAGGCACCCCACGATTTTCGAGGGTCAACACAGTATTGGGTTGCGTCCCTGGTGGAATCAGCAATTCAGTAGGGCCATCCACTGTATTGACTTCCAATCGGCAACCCAAAATCGCTTGCAAGTAGCTAATTTTGATCTCTGAAAGAACGTTGATCCCATCCCGCTGGAATTCTGTATCTTCGTTGATAAAGAGATAAACATACAAATCCCCTGCTGGGCCACCGCGCTGACCTGCATCTCCTTCACTAGAGACACGCAGGCGAGTGCCGTTATCTACCCCAGCCGGAATTGTAATTTTCAGTTTTTTCGTTTCTTGCTTTTGACCATTACCGCCACAAACATCGCACTTATCTTCAATCACCTGCCCCGAACCATTACAGGTTGGGCATACTGAAACTTGCGTAAAGCTGCCAAACGGAGTCCGGGTGGCTCGGCGAACTTGCCCAGAACCAGTACAGGTACCACAGGTTTTAGGCCGAGTTCCAGGTTTTGCGCCTGAACCAGAACAAGTCGCACATGTCTCTAGGTGACTGATGCGAATTTCTTTTTCGCCACCAAATACAGCTTCGCGAAAATCAAGCTTCAAATCTAGGCGGAGGTCATCTCCACGCGTAGGGCCACCTCGACGACGCGAAGTGCCGCCGCCCATGCCTCCAGAGAAGCCACTGAAAAAACTCTCAAAGATATCAGCGAAACCGCTCATATCGCTGAAATCTTGGAAGCCAGCTCCAGCCGCTGAGCCAACACCCGCTTCACCAAAGCGATCGTAGCGAGCACGAGTTTCTGGCTCTGAGAGCACTTCGTAAGCCCGGTTGATTTCCTTGAAACGGTCTTCAGCGCCTTCTTCTTTATTAACGTCCGGATGATACTTCCGCGCTAATCGTCGATAGGAGCGCTTGATTTCTTCCTTGTCTGCGTCCCGAGAGACACCAAGTATTTCATAGTAATCGCGGGCCATAGAATGCTGTTGTTGGGAATAACGATTAGTACTGAAAGCAAGAAAAGAACAACGGTTGAGGTTGCTCTAAGAAAAGCATTGATTTGTTAGTCGATCGCTTCGTAATCAGCTGCTACGGTGTCATCTTCTGAGTTGAAGTCTTCCTCTTCATAGTCGGCAGAAGCGTAACCACCTCCAGAGTCAGCGACAGCCACGGTTTCTGCGTAATCAGCGTCATCATTAGCATCAGACGCTCGCTGATAGACTGCTGCCCCAATTGCAAACAGAGTCTGCTGGAATGAGTCTAATCGCTGCTTAATTTCATCAACGGTAATCGATCGGTCTGCGATCGCAGCTTGTAGCTCAGCAATGCGAACTTGAGCTTGATTTTTGAGATCATCGCCAATCAAAGCACCATTATCTCTGATTGTAGACTCATAGCTGTAGAACAAACTGTCTGCTTGGTTCTTCAGCTCAACAACTTGCTTGCG
>CBIHQL010000442.1:0-4207 GCA_966211855.1 uncultured bacterium | reverse complement strand
ACCTAATAATTTATTTTTTAGAGAAGTTAATTTTAATAACTTAATTTTTTTTAACAATAGCCTTGACAGTCAATAGGCAATGCCTCCATCTCTAACGTGTAGCTCGCCTCTTAGCAAACTGCCACCCCTAGCTTTTGCTGAAAGCACTCAGAGCGATCGCAGCATAGAAGCTGATGAGGCACATGCTACAGTGACCGCAACCTCCTCTCCCTACCTGTTCTCGCCCTCAATTAACTTGGCGAGCCGCTCTGATGGACAGGTACTTGGAAAGCCATTTCTTTTGTAGGAGTTTTCCTTGAAGACAGTATGCATACCGTTGTTTTAGTTCTCGTCGAAATTTTAATAGTCATTGGCTTATCACGATTGGTTGGGCTGGGGTTTCGCTGGCTGAAGCAACCGTTAGTGATTGGCGAAATTGTTGCGGGCATTATGCTGGGCCCTTCACTGCTAGGATTGCTGGCCCCCCAGCTCTCAATCGCTCTATTTCCAGCAGAAACGATTCCCTTCCTGAATGTGTTATCTCAGGTCGGGTTGATCTTTTTTATGTTCTTGATCGGATTGGAACTTGATCCGAAGTATCTCAAAGGCAACTTAGATATTGCTGTGCTGACCTCTCACGTCAGTATTTTGGTGCCTTTTTCCTTAGGTAGTTTGTTGGCACTGTGGCTTTATCCTGCGGTTTCTAACAGCAGCGTCTCGTTTACGGCATTCGCTCTCTTTCTAGGGTCAGCAATGTCGATCACTGCATTTCCGGTTTTGGCACGGATTATTACCGAAAATAATCTTCAGGGTACTCGCTTGGGCACCTTAGCACTGACCTGCGCGGCAGTTGATGATGTTACCGCTTGGTGCTTGTTAGCTTTGGCGATCGCCGTAACTCGCACCAACAGCATGACCGGAGCGATTCCAACGGTGATTGAATCAGTGCTCTATATCGGAGTCATGCTGACCCTAGGCCGCTGGTTGTTGCAAAAACTCTCTAAGCATTACGATCGCGCGGGTCGATTGAATCAGTTTGTCCTCGCTGGCATCTACATGGGTGTTGTGATCTCGGCTTTGATTACCGAGCTCATCGGCATTCACCTGATTTTTGGGGCATTTTTGCTAGGAGCAGCCATGCCCAAAAACCCAGGACTGGTGCGCGAACTGGCTCAAAAGACAGAAGATTTTGTTTTGATCTTTTTGCTGCCAATCTTCTTTGCCTATAGTGGCTTACGCACTGAGATTGGGTTGCTCAATCGCCCGATTTTATGGGTGTTTTGTGCTGCTGTGGTTGTCGTAGCGATCGCAGGTAAATACTTTGGTACTTACGCCGCTGCTAGGGTCGGCGGTATTGAGCATCGAGAGGCCTCCGCATTGGGTTGGCTGATGAATACGCGAGGGCTGACTGAGCTGATTGTGCTCAATATTGGGCTGAGCTTAGGGGTTATCTCTCCACTTTTGTTCACCATGCTTGTGATTATGGCGCTGGTCACCACGTTTATGACTTCGCCACTTCTAGAGTGGACTTACCCTAAAAACCTCATCCAGCTCGATATGGTTGAGTCAGAGGCGGCTGTTAGCGAACAGGTCACCCCGTCAGGCTACAGAATCTTGGTACCCGTTGCTAACCCCACTACTCAACGGGCGCTATTGCAGCTTGCCGTCGAAGTCGCAGGCACACGCATCCAGTCAGCCGTAGTACATCCGTTGAGTTTGATTCAACTCGAAGAAGACTATCTGTTTGAAAGCACTCCTATAGAGGCCGATCGCTTAATTCAAGCCCAGCGATCGCGTTTGGAAGAACTCATTCAAACCCTAGAACCACCAGAAGCACGACAAATCGTCCGTCCCATTGTCCGCATTTCTAACGATGTAGCTCGGACGACTGCACAGATTGCCGAGTTAGATCAAGCCAATATCATCTTTGTCGGTTGGCATCGCTCAGCATTTAGTCAAAATCGGCTCGGCGGGCGTGTTGGGCAAATTCTTAGCAGTGCGCCGATTGACGTAGCCGTCTATGTTGATCGCGGCCCTTCCCGGTTAGAACAGTTGCTCGTTCCTTATGCTGCAAACATTCACGATGAATTAGGGATTGAGCTAGCCTTACGCTTGTTAGTCAATAATGACCATAGACAACTGACCTTACTTCAGGTAAGTGGCGCTGGACAGCCAAGTAGCGAACTGAGCTATGAGATTCAGGCATTATTAGAGCAATTACCTCAGTCAATTCGCGATCGCATCCACATTCAATCGGTCACAGCTCAAAACCCCATTCAAACAGTGATCGCAGCGTCGGCAGATGTAGATTTAACGATCGCTGGCACCAGTCGAGCTTGGGGAATTGAAAAGCAGACTCTTGGTCGATATACCGATGAGTTAGCAGCTAAATGCCACTCCTCACTCTTGATTACTCGCAAGTACAGTCAGGTTACCTCTCATCTAACCGCGGTCTTGACAGCAGCCCAAGCTAACGACAGCGACAGCTCTGCGGAGGTCTCAGAATCATGATGAGCCACTTTAACGTTAAATCTCTGACCTTCTATGCGATCGCGATCGGCTCAGTCGTTACCTTGTTTAGTGTAGTCAGTCGCTATGGCGAGAAAAACCTTCACGCTCCTGTCAATATTAGCGGTCGTTATTTGATATCGCCAGAGACGTTGCCTCAGTGCCAAAATGCCGATCATGCACTTGTGCTGAATATTCAACAATCAGGTGTCTATTTGCACGGTTCTCTACTATCTCAGCCCGCCAAGAACTCCAGCACTAATGCAACCCTTGAAGAAAAACAGAGCTTATCAGGCGAATGGCAAAATCAACAAATTGTCCTCGCGGGTGATGTCCCCCGACTACCGGCTTGTTTAACCAACACTGATCCCGCTTCTGGCGATCGCTTAATTCCAGTGATGATTCGAGGTACCGTTGACCAGAAAACTTTGACGGGCGAATTGCAGCTCAGTGCGTTACCCACCCGAATTGCGTTCACAGCCAAGCAAGCTCCAGCCCCCAATGACAACACCAGCCCCTAGCAATCATCCAGACAGCAGCGCGATCAAGGCTGAAGCTAAATATTGATATTGGTTGAGTGTGTTATAAATCTGAGCTGAGATTCGGAGCACACGGTGGGGGGCAGCAGGCCAAGGGATGATTGGCACTTCAATCGCAAATTGTTGCATGAGTGCGGTTTGCAACTGGGTATCAGCCCCATCGGGCAACGGCACAACTGCTAAGGAACCAATCATTGCTTCGGGGCTAGGCAAATCTAAATCCAACGCTGCACACAGGATTTGTCGCGCCGCGATCGCCATCTGGTGATTGTGTGCCATTAAGGCTGACCAACCTCCCGGCAAACACGAGCCCATAAATTGCATCGCAGCAGGCACGCTTAAATAAGCTGTAGGGTCGTCTGAGCCGATCCAGTCAAACTCTAGATGAAACCGAGAGCGATCGCGGCGGGGTGAATTAGCTCCGTGACTAATCGTCAATGGGCGAATTTTCGGCTGTTTATCTTGCTGTACATAAAGAAATGCCGAGCCTTTGGGGGCACACATCCATTTATGACAATTCCCGGTGTAGTAGGTGGCACCCAGCGTTTGCAAATCAAGCGGCAGCATTCCCGGCGCATGGGCACCATCTACCAGCACCTCAACCCCGGCAGTTTGGCAATGGCGAATGATTTCTGCGATCGGCAAAATTAATCCCGTCTGGCTTGTAACGTGATCGAGCAGTAACAAACGAGTTCGTGACGACAACTGAGCGGTAATTGCGGCGATCGCTTCCTGCTCTGAAGTGATCGGAAAGGGAATTTTAGCGACTACAACTTTTGCCCCAGAGCGCTCTGCCACAAAATTTAAAGCATTGCGACAAGCGTTATAGGCATGGTCTGTCGTCAACAATTCATCACCAGGCTGGAATTGCAGCGATCGCAACACTGCATTCACGCCTGTCGTGGCATTGGGCACAAACACCAACTCTGCCGGGTCAGCCCCAACAAATTCAGCCAGTTGAGCCCGCGCCGCATCAATTAACGGCTCCCACTCATGATTGAAAAAGCGCAGAGGTTGCCGCTCTAACTGTTGGCGCAGTTGTTGCTGCACTGCCAAAACAGGTAATGGGCAAGCCCCATAAGACCCGTGATTGAGAAAGGTTGTTTCTGGCTCTAATAACCAGAACTTTGACCAGTGCTCATCTGGTTTGGGCCAAGCGCTCTTGTCTAGATTCTCTGTAG
>CBIHQL010000441.1:0-4207 GCA_966211855.1 uncultured bacterium | reverse complement strand
AGACGGACGCCGTATTCAGATTTCTTTTTCCGTTCTTGACCGTGTTGTCCAGGTGGGTATGCCTTTCTCGCAGACTTCCGAGTTAAGCCGGGCAGGTCACCCAAACGACGCACAACTCTGAGGCGAGGGCCTCTGTATCGCGACATGTAGATTCCTCTAAATTGAAAATTTGACCAAAGATACCAGTATAAGTCTAGTTTGCCAAATTTGAAAGAGTTAGCCTAACTTCGTTGCTGATCTAGAGCCTCAACTCCAAGACCTGCCCCCTCTAAAATAGAACCTATGAAGATTGTGTTTTTAGGATTGATTCGGGGTTACCAAGTTTTAATTTCACCTCTAATGCTGCCTGCTTGCCGCTTTCACCCCACTTGCTCGCAGTATGCGCTAGAGGCGATCGCTCGCTTTGGTGCTTGGCGGGGTAGTTGGCTTGCAATGCGGCGGATTTCTCGCTGCCACCCCTGGCATCCCGGCGGCTACGATCCAGTTCCACCCGTCATCTCAACCGCAGACGATGAAACCAACGACTGAGGTAGTCACGAAGGACTTGGTGTTGGTGGGTGGAGGGCACGCTCACGCGATCGCCTTGCGGATGTTGGGGATGAACCCAATTCCAGGGGTGCGAATTACGCTACTGACCGAAGCCTCGGATACGCCTTATTCGGGCATGTTACCGGGGCATATTGCGGGTCTTTATAGCCACGAAGATTGCCATATTGACCTGCGATCGCTCGCTGATTTTGCTCAGGCGCAGTTTTATTTAGACCGTGTGATTGGCCTGGATTTAGAAAATCAGCGAGTTATATGTGCCAACCGCCCTCCAGTTGCGTTTGATCTGCTGTCGCTAGATATTGGCAGCACACCGACCGTTCCAGAAACAATCAAAGCCGCAGCGTCAAATATTCCGATCAAACCGATTCGTCGCTTTTTACAAGACTGGGATCAAATTGTGGCTCAGGTTCGCCAAGATCCACATCAGTTTTTAAGTTTAGGAATTGTCGGTGGTGGTGCTGGTGGAGTAGAACTAGCTCTTGCAGTTCAGCGGCATTTACACGAAATTTTGCGGCAAGCTCAGCAGCCTTCAACCAACCTCGAAATGCATTTGTTTCAGCGTGGCGAGGTGTTGCTGCCGGGGCAAAGTCGTTGGGTCAGCGATCGCTTGCAGCACATTCTCCAGCAGCGGGGCGTTCATCTGCACTTGTCAGAGGCGGTAGTAGACGCGCCTGAAGGTTGGGTGAAGTGCAAATCTGGGTTGGCTGTCGCCTGTGATTACACGTTTTGGGTCACACAAGCAGCGGCTCCAGATTGGTTACAAGCAGCAGGATTGGCGACGGATGAGCGGGGCTTTGTCTGGGTAGATGACACCTTGCGATCGCTCTCTCATATCAATGTGTTTGCGGCGGGTGATATTGCCACCATGAAACCCCATCCCCGACCGAAAGCAGGTGTGTTTGCAGTACGGCAAGGTCAGCCCCTTTATGAAAATCTCCGACGGGCACTTTTAGACCAACCGTTACGCCCCTACAAACCCCAAAAGTTTTACCTCAGTTTGATTGGCACCAGCGAGCTATCAACACCAGAAACACCGAATACCGCGATCGCCGCATGGGGGCCGTTCGGTTGGCAATCTCAATGGCTATGGAAATTAAAAGATGCGATCGATCGCCGCTTCATGGAGCGATTTAGTCAGCTTCCTCAAATGTCCAAATTCACGCGCCGGAGATCCCCCCTAGCCTCACTTAAAAACACACGACTGTTTAGTCTTATTGAGGGAAAAGCTGGACTACAAGTTCACTCTTTGCACGGCCCCCTAAATCCCCCAAGCTTGGGGGAATTTGAGCAGGTTCCCCCCAGACTTGGGGGGCGAGGGGGGCTAAGTAGAGAGCGCGAGCAGTTAGCGGGAGCACAAGTCCAACCACAAAACCTCATGCGCTGTGCTGGCTGTGGCGCGAAGATTGGCGGCAGCATTCTAGAACGAACTCTGCAACGCCTTCAGCAAGACTTTCCTCACCTGAGCGATCGCAGCGATATTTTGATTGGCTTAGATGCCCCCGATGATGCCGCTGTCATTCAAGTACCGAGCGATCGCGTTTTAGTCCAAACCATCGATTATTTTCGGGCGTTGATTAATGACCCGTATGTGTTTGGGCAGATTAGCGCCAACCATTGCCTCAGCGATATTTTCGCGATGGGAGCTACGCCGCAAAGTGCTTTAGCGATCGCCACCATTCCCTATGCGCTGGATGCCAAAGTTGAAGAAACGCTCTATCAACTCCTGTCAGGCGCAGCAAAGGTGTTGATAGAGGCAGGGGCAGCTTTAATTGGTGGACATACTACAGAGGGCGCAGAATTAGCATTAGGGTTGACTTGTAACGGCTTGGCAGCGCGCGATCGCTTACTTCGCAAAAGCGGGATGCAACCGGGTCAGGTGTTGATGTTGACCAAACCGATTGGTACAGGCACGTTGTTTGCAGCGGCAATGCAACAGCAGGCCAAAGGAATATGGATTGATCAAGCGGTAGAGTCAATGTTGATCTCCAATCAAGCAGCAGCGACTTGTGTGTGGCAGTATCAAGCCTCAGCCTGCACCGATGTCACTGGCTTTGGTCTGTTGGGTCACTTGTTAGAAATGGTAACCGCGTCTCAGGTTGCCGTGGAATTAGAGCTAGCAGCAATCCCGGTCTTAGCAGGTGCCCACACCACAATTGAGCGAGGCATTTTCAGTTCTCTGCACCCCCAAAATATTCGCGCGGCGCGACAGGTGCGAAATTGGTCAGCAGTTAGCGATCGCCCAGCAGCTTTACTCCTCTGCGATCCGCAAACATCTGGTGGTTTGTTAGCAGCCATTCCGGTTGAGCAAGTGAGTGATTGCCTGCGATCGCTGCAAACGCTGGGTTACCTGCAAAGCAGTGTCATCGGTCGCGTGTTGCCCCGCACAGCCGAGACGCAACCGATTAGGATCGTTATATAGACCGACTAAATCGCGATTCATGCCCGAAATTGTTGATGTGTCCGAATTTTTGCGTCGTCCCGGTGTCATCTTAGATGCCCGCAGCCCAGGAGAGTTTTTGCAGGGGCATATCCCTGGAGCGGTGAGTTTTCCACTCTTCAGTAATGAAGAACGGGCAGCCGTCGGGACTTGCTACAAACAGCAGGGGCGTGAGCAAGCAATTGAATTAGGGTTTGAGATTGCTGGGCCAAAATTTGTCAACTTTGTCCGTGCAGCGAAAGAACTGGCACCCGATCGCCAAGTACGGCTGCATTGTTGGCGGGGTGGGCTGCGTAGTTCCTCAATGGCCTGGGTGCTAGAAACTGCAGGTTTGCAAGTCACCATTTTAGAGGGCGGCTACAAAGCGTTTCGGCGTTGGGTGTTAGACACATTCCCCCAACCGAGAAATATTTTGGTGCTGGGCGGCATGACAGGCACAGGCAAGACCAATATTCTGCTAGAGTTGGCGGCGCTGGGCGAGCAAGTTTTAGACCTGGAACAGTTAGCTAGCCATCGCGGTAGCAGTTACGGCAGCTTGGGGTTACCGCCCCAACCAACCAGCGAACATTTTGAGAACGAAATCGCTGTTCAATGGGCTACGTTTGACCCGCAAAAACCTATTTGGATTGAAGCAGAGAGCCGTCGAATTGGGCTGTGCCGAGTGCCTGAAGCGATCTTTCAGCAAATGTTGCGATCGCCTGTTTTACAAATCCTGCGACCGCGTCCGGAGCGGATTGCTCTACTCGTGGAAATGTATGGCAATGCCGATCGCCATGATTTAATCGCGGCGACCGCACGAATTCGCAAGCGTTTAGGGGGTGTACGCACTCAACAAGCTATCGAATTTTTAGAGCAAGATCAGTTAGCTGCTGCATTTGACTTGATTTTGGACTACTACGACAAAACTTACCAATATGATTTAGAGCGGCGATCGACCACAATTTACAACGTAGATGCGCAGGGCTGTTCTGCTAGCGAAAGTGCTCAATTAGTCTTAGCTGCCGCGCATCAATTAACTGAACAAAGCTCGGATTTATCGACAACTGCAGCGATCGCTTGATTAGCATCAATCTACCAACTTTTAAAGTTCAACAAATTCTGTACAGGGTGATGGGTAAGCCTTCCAATCTGCTTCTAAAATTTAGCCAGCGTCTGTTTCAAGATGCAGTTTATCAAGATAAATTTGTCAGTGCGTTGACGAATCCACAGCCCTACCATCCT
>CBIHQL010000440.1:0-4223 GCA_966211855.1 uncultured bacterium | reverse complement strand
GAGGTAGCACTAAGTTGGCTTTGAGCACAGCAGCAATATTCAAAATGTCAGAAACAACCGCGCTAGCAGTGGGGCCAGCTCCTGCACCTCGTCCGAAGAACATGACTTGTCCTAACGGTTCACCTTCAACCAAGATTGCGTTGTAAACGTCATTTACACTCGCGAGGGGATGCTCTTTGGGTACAAACGTCGGATGCACCCGCACTTGCAATTCTTCGGGGTCGTTGGGAGCTGTGGGGTTGCGCTTAGCGATCGCCAGCAACTTAATCACAAAACCGAGTTTGTCAGCATAGGCGATATCTGCCGCACTCACTTGACGAATGCCTTCGCAATGAACGTCAGCGAGCTTGATCCGCCCACCAAACGCTAAAGAAGCCAAAATCGCAATCTTATCAGCGGCATCTAGGCCATCGACATCGGCAGTCGGGTCAGCCTCGGCATAACCTAAGCGTTGGGCATCGGCGAGCACGTCAGCAAAGTCGGCTCCCTCATTTTGCATCCGGGTGAGGATGTAGTTGGTCGTGCCATTGACAATTCCGGTGACCGCTTGAATGCGATTGGCACCCAACGATTGCTTCAAGGGTTGAATGACAGGAATGCCACCGCCAACCGCAGCTTCGAGCAGTACATAAACGCCTGCTTCATTGGCAGCAGTGAAAATCTCGGCACCAAAGCGGGCAATCACAGCTTTATTGGCAGTTACCACATGCTTGCCGTGGGCGATCGCCTTCAAGATGAGAGATCGTGCGGGTTCTAGGCCGCCCATGACCTCGACCACAATATCGATGTCAGGATCCGTCACAATCGCGTCTAAGTCGGTGGTGAGCAAGTGGGTGGGTAGCTCAACCGTGCGGGGTTTGTCGAGCGATCGCACCCCCACCCGATAAATCTCTAGCTCTTGTAACAGCGGGTGGCGCTGGCTTGGCTCTTGTAAAATTTGCACCGTTCCCGTACCGACTGTTCCCAGCCCCAACAAACCGACTTTGAACGTCACAACTCTTATCCCAAATTCCAATAGACTGCTGACAAATAGTAAAGCCCCAGATTCTGAATCCTCAAACGCCAACATTGCAGCTTACGGACTCAGAGCCTAGGGCTAGTTTAACTGTTCGTGATGACACTCTGGGGCTGAGATTTCAGTAAGCGTAGTGCTAAGAAATCTGGCACCCACAGCCTTAGTAGGTTTCTACGTGCCAACGCTCAGCTTTCTTCATCGCTTTTTGGTAATCAGACCAGGTGACACCATCCTTAGCTGCCGCCGCAGTAAGCGCTTCGTCAATACCACCTTCCATACCTTTGAGACCGCAAATGTAGGTGTGGGTATTGCCTTTTTGGATCATGCTCCACAGTTCATCAGCGTGCTCAGCCACACGGTCTTGAATGTACATCCGACCGCCTTGAGGGTTCTTCTGTTCGCGGCTGATTGCGTAGGTGATCCGGAAGTTATCGGGATATTTTTGTTGCAGCTCTTCTAGCTCTTGCTTGTAGAGGATGTTAGCAGTGGTAGGAATCCCAAAGATTAACCAAGCAAACCCTTTGAATTGGTAGTTAGAGTTGGCTGCCCGTTCTGCCTCTTTAAACATCCGCCACAGGTAAGCGCGGAAAGGAGCAATACCCGTTCCGGTCGCAAACATGATCACGTTGGCGTTGGGGTCTGTAGGCAACAACATTTCCTTACCGACAGGGCCGGTAATTTTAACATCATCGCCTTCTTTAAGATTGCAGAGGTAGGTCGAGCAAACGCCGTATACGGTCTCGCCAGTTTCGGGGTGTTTGTACTCTAGCTGACGCACACAAAGCGAGACGGTTTTGTCATCGACGCGATCGCCATGCCGAGTAGAGGCGATCGAGTAGAGGCGTAGTTTCTCAGGCTTACCCTTCTTGTCGGTTCCAGGAGGAATAATCCCAATACTTTGACCTTCTAGATAGCGCAGATCGCCTCCAGAAATGTCAAAAATCAGGTGACGCACCGTACCAATGCCGCCTTCACCTACCAACTCTTCGTTAGAGAGGCACTTACCAATGTAGGGGCTATTCGGGCGGTAAATGTTAACCGGGACGTTTTCTTCAAATAAAGCTTCGTGGTGCTCTGGCTGAGACGGTGTTGCATCAGCCTGTGTTTTGGCAGGTTGAGCCGCAGGTTGAGAAGTTGCCGCAGCTTGCGCGCCATTTGAAGAAGCGTCGCCATTGAGGGGTTGAATGCCCACAATTTTGCCACCCATCCGCAAAATTCGCTGCATGACTTCGTTCATCCGGTTATAAGGCACCGTGATGAACACACTACCGCTCCGCCGAATGGGGTAGTTCATCTTGTCAGTTTCTGAGTTCTGACGCAGACCTACAACTTCGTACCGGAAGAGACGGCTACTCGATCCCACACTGCTAGCATCGCCCGCTGCACTTGGATTGAACATTGCTATAACTATCTCCGAACCCAACTTAACTTAACATTCTGCTACAAAGCGCCCTTGGCTCCCATTCAAAATGTTAGCCCGCGCTTTGATTTCAGACTTTAAAGACTAAAATCAAATCCGCATTACGCAGCTTTTGAAGCCATGCATCCTTTCAGGTGAACCCGATCACTGCATCAGGAGCGTTTGGAATCAAAACTCCCCTAATATCAGCTCTCGAATGGGTTCTTGAGTCGCAGGCAAAATTCAAGACCACTGTTTTGCAATAATTTGCAATGAAACGAGCGGTTTGTACTCTACCCAACGACTGACAACCTACTTACATAGAGTACAAGAAGGCCGGAACTATCTCTGCTTTTTTGAGGGCTAAAGAGAGCATAGAGCGTTGCCTCAGCCTAAGAATGTGATCAATGAATCAATATTTATTTCTTTAAAGTGCGCAATTAACCTTAGCATAGATAGGAATTGGGCTAATGTTCAGTCAGGTTCATGCTTGTTATCGGGGATCTCATTCTGGTAATATAAGTGCAACGCTAGTACTAAATACTTACTTGATGAGCTTGCGCCTGTCTTAGATGGCGGTTGCTGTGTTGTGCGCTAGTTTTGAGTCTGGCTCTGTGCTAATCTTCTAAGCCGCACGATCCGTCAATGGCGTGACCTCCGGGCTACCGGACAAACCTGATCAAAACTCACTAAGTGAACAATACTATATCGATCGTTAGAGGGAATCTATGACCAGTAAGCCAGACCGCGTGGTTTTAATTGGCGTTGCCGGTGACTCTGGATGCGGTAAATCTACATTTTTGCGCCGATTGACAGATTTGTTCGGGGAAGATTTCGTCACGGTGATCTGCCTCGACGACTACCACAGTCTGGATCGGAAACAACGCAAAGAAACTGGAATCACTGCGCTGGATCCTCGCGCCAACAATTTTGACTTGATGTATGAGCAGGTCAAAGCACTGAAGAGTGGTCAGTCTATTGATAAGCCGATCTACAACCATGAGACTGGCATGATCGATCCTCCTGAGCGGATTGATCCTAACCACATCATTGTGATCGAGGGTCTGCATCCTCTCTTTGATGAGCGGGTGCGATCGCTGCTTGACTTCAGCGTTTATCTCGACATCAGCGACGAAGTCAAAGTTGCTTGGAAGATCCAGCGCGACATGGCAGAGCGGGGTCACACCTACGATGATGTGATCGCGGCAATCAATGCTCGTCGTCCTGACTTTGAAGCTTACATCGATCCTCAGAAAGAGTTTGCAGACGTTGTGATTCAGGTATTGCCAACCAACCTGATCAAAGACGACCAAGAGCGCAAAGTTCTGCGGGTGCGGATGATTCAAAAAGATGGCGTTGAAGGCTTTGAGCCCGCTTATCTGTTTGATGAAGGCTCTACCATTGACTGGACTCCTTGCGGTCGGAAGCTTACCTGCTCTTACCCCGGCATCAAGATGTTCTATGGCCCCGATACTTACTACGGTCACAGTGCTTCGGTGCTAGAAGTGGACGGTCAATTTGACCAACTCGAAGAAGTCATCTACATCGAGAAGCACCTCAGCAAGACCTCAGCGAAGTACGAAGGTGAAGTCACCCACCTCTTGCTGCAACACCGCGAATATCCTGGTTCCAACAACGGTACAGGTCTATTCCAAGTGTTGGCTGGTTTGAAAATGCGGGCAACCTATGAGCGCCTGACTTCTAAAGAAGCACAAACCAAAGTGGCAGTTAAAGCGTAAGCTCAACTCTGACCTTACTTTGTGTAAAGCAAATTGAATAAAGCTGAGCGTGGGAGTTTCAATACAACTC
>CBIHQL010000439.1:0-4235 GCA_966211855.1 uncultured bacterium | reverse complement strand
CAGAATTCATCGCCCCTCTAGCGGCTAATCTCTGAATCGGTTTATAATGGTTGTCCAGTCGAAACCGGCTGCACACCTCGCGGGTGTAGTTCAGTGGTAGAACGTTAGCTTCCCAAGCTAAATGTCGTGGGTTCGAGTCCCATCACCCGCTTTGTCAGATAAAGCTCTCGAAAGCAAGCTTTTTCTCTACCCTTTACGAAATACCACTACCAATATTTTTACCCGTGGTGAAGTAGACCACGCAGGCTCAACCTTCAAGCTGCTCTGGCCCTTTCTGCTATTTAAGTCATTTGAGTAGAGATACACTCATATCTCCTGTAGAGATATACACCTACTTGTGTGGGGAAATATGCTCGTATGCTGTTAGTAGTTTAACTAACAGATTCACTAAGGGAGTTGTCCATGATTCCACTGACTACAACTTTTGATGTTCCTTTAAGGATTCTAGAGGGTTTAGCTAATGGCACTCTTATAAGACGCGGTGGAGTTATTCAAGATTTATCAGGCCGTGTTGTAATGTGGCTGCGAGAAGCTGGGGTAGCAGGTGTGGTTTCAACTGGAGGATTACCAATTATTGACCCTATTACCGGGGCACTTAACCTAGCTATACCAGGAATAAACTCAGAAATTTCTCTACAAGGATTTGCAGCCGTTGGCAAGCAACTTAACCAAATCCAAGGTATGGTTAACATCGCTACAGCGGGAAGCATACTGACCATAGGAATTTCAGCAATTGGCTTCACTGTTATCGCCAAACGACTGAAAAAGTTAGAAGAGCGTTTACAAAAAAATCAAGAAGCTCTAGTAAAAATTGACCAAAAAATAGATCTTAGCTTCTATGCCAACTTTCGCACTGCATTAGATTTGGCAACTAATGCCTTCATCATGACTGAAGGAGAGAACCGAAGGAGCAGTGCTCTCAGTGCTATTAACCGCTTTTTAGAAGCACAAAATATATATCTAGATTATCTCGATCAGGAGCTCAACAAGAAAAGTCAGGCAATTAATGAATATCTCCTTACTCTATGCCTTGCATATATTTCTGAAGCAAGATGTTATTTGCAGCTAGGAGAAACTGAGACTGCAATAAGACGCTTGAAAGAGGGTAAAAATAAAATTCATTCTAGGATATCTAAATACATCGATATATTGCTTACTAATGAGCCACTATATTACCTACATCCAGAGTTGAGCGAACAAACAGACCTATCTAGACTCACAAGAATTTATCAATGGAAAGATCCTCAAGCAAGTGAAAGTTCGGTATTCAACAGTCTCCGCAAGACAGTAGCAATATATGGAGGCATGAGTGACTTTCATATAGATCGCTGGATAGAATCATTACCTCCTGCAATTATCCCACCTCATGAGATCAAAAAAGGTTTCTTAGGAATTAAGGAAGAGGGAAGAAATGAAATCATTAATCGATTGCCTCAGATTATGTCAGAAATGGAATCTATGATTGAGACATTCTCTAGGTTTGAAGCTTATGAGATTGAGGCTAAATCAATTGGTAAATTAGGAATTAGATTTTATGACTGGTTTAAATACAAGCCCTCTCAAATTACCCAAAGAAACAAGAATTTGTTTTTTATCATTCCGGAAGATCCTATAGAGATTTAGTTTGAAGCTATCAAGCGTTAGGGTATCCACATAGATAAAGTGAAACTGAGCGATCGCGACTCTGGAAAAGGCGACAAGAGTAAGCGATCGCCTGTTTTCAAAATGACCAAATGGGTGAAGTGCGATCGTAAATTCTATCGCTGTACGAAATGGAGCGATGAGTTGTGTAGTTCTTATTAGCGACCAACAGCTCTGGCTAATTCCCTGAAAATCAGTGGGGTTGAGCTATGAGCTGATGTTCTTGTCGCTGCGCCTCACACCTCAGCATTGCCCTCAAGGACTCATCATGAAAAAAAAGCAGCTTGCAACTATTACACTCTCCCTAACCTGCGCTTTCTTAGGCTTGGGAGCTAACTTTGCCTTAGCCATCCCTACAGCCAACCAGCAAGGAGATTACCCAGCTCCACCTCCGGGGCAGCGAGGTGGTAGGCAGGTCAACTGGCAAGTTGTCGATTCAGATCCCAAGGGACTCAACTGCCGCATGGCTAGACAATTTCAGGGTATCTCGGTAGACAGCATTGATGCACCACCCGATTTGTCAGCTCGAAACATACACAATATCTCTCAATGGCCTGTGGTGTTTGCCTTTAAGCGAGGGCAACGTTTACAAGCCGTAACTGGCAATATGGCTAATCAAATTATGCTGACTGATCGACAAGGGAAACCCTGGTTACCTGTCTCTACCAGCAGAGGAAATTGTTTTGTTCGTGCCAACAGCAATTTTATTAAGCCACTCCGAGAAGATCCTGTGACCCTCAAAATACTTGAGTAACGCTTCCGATGCTGTCTACAAGTTTGCATCGAGTCACTGAATCTTTTAGCTTTGAGAGCTTGTATCAAAGGCGATCGCGCGCTAGGAGATCAAACCTGCCAGGAACGTTAACTGTCCGGCTGCAAAACACAACAACTCTCCTATTGGGCTACAGGTAAAATTGACATAGGCAATTTGCTGAATGGATGTCATGAGTACACCCGCCCAACCAATGACTCTGGAAGCGTTTCTGCAACTACCAGAAACCCAGCCTGCTTCAGAGTTTATTCACGGAGCTGTAATTCAAAAGCCGATGCTACAGGGGGAACACAGCCTAATTCAAGCGACCTTTTGCGAGACGATTAATCAGATTGCTAAACCGCAAAAGATCGCACTGGTCTTTCCAGAATTGCGCTGTGTGTTTGGGGGTGATGCGATCGTTCCAGATGTTGCTGTCTTTTGTTGGGAACGTATCCCTCGCACTGCTTCTGGACGCATTGCTAACCGCTTTGAGCTGCATCCCGACTGGGCAATTGAAATTCTCTCACCCGAACAAAGCCAAACCAAAGTCCTAGGTAAATTACTGCATTGCTCTCTACACGGTACCGAGTTGGGCTGGCTGATTGATCCAGATGACGAAAGTATCCTTGTGATCTTTTCAGAACAACGAGTCCAAATTCTGAAAGGAGAGAGTCAGTTACCGATTTTGAACGATATTGAATTGGAGCTTACAGTTAGTCAGGTATTTGATTGGCTGACTTTTTAAGCGGCTCCTAGAGCGTGTCTGGAAGTAGACATATACAAAAAAGGTGGAACTTAAGATTCCACCAAATCGTTTCTAGATAGGCAGTTAACGACCGATTGATAGAGAGGAGTTAGAAACCTGGAAGTTAATCTTCTAGGGCTGCCCCACGTTTGCGGAGAGACGCTAACATTTGTTGCCGAACTTGCGCGGCCCAAGCATCAAAATCTAGCCCTTGTTTTTGGGCATTTTCCGACACATCAGTTGGCTGACTCTGCTGCTCTGTCTTGGTTTTGGTACCCATGCTCGTCAATGCCTCAAAACTGCAGGGAGTGGTCGCGCTAGGCTCACCCTGCCCACATCTTAAAGGAGCCAGATGAGTTCGTGGCGATCGCTCATGCAGGAAATACATGATTTTTTTGCAGTTTCGGCATTCTCAACTAGCCACAAATCATCAGTTGTTGCTGAGACAGTGAGATCTGTTTAGCGGCGGCACGGTTTACCACTAGGGGTCGCATCTGGATAAAACGTGACGATCGCACTTTTATCTTTGACAAACACAGCCGTATACAATTTCCCGCTTGGTTGGTCTTGCACTTTCAGCAGACAAGCTCCAGGTGTAGTTCCTTGAGCCTTCAGTGCTTTGGTTGCTTCGAGTAAGAGTTCTTGGGCGTTGCTCACTAGCGGATATCCTTTGATCGTATCTGTCCAGACTTGGTTGCCGCGTTGCACTTTCACGCCTAACGTATACACAACCCCCGGCACCACTTCTTCGCGATCGCGGTTGTTGGGCAGGCGACCTCCCAGTTTTTCGGTTTGGAGTTGCAAGTAGCGTCCAAAATAATGCAACCCTCCGATCTCTTGCGGGCCTCCGAGTTCACCACAGAAAATATGCTCAAAGCCCTCTCGGTTTGACCAAGCCGCTGTTAAATCTTCTAGAAACTGAGCTTTGCTACGTCGTCCAGCGATCAGTTCTCCACCCACAGCCGCCTGAAGCTGTTGCAATACATCGGGATAGTTGCTCATGAGCTGCTTAAAGTCGTTGGCTCGAAGCTTGGTACCGATAGGGCCACAGGTCTTGAGAACTGCCTGATCAAATGCAGTGAGAGCTGGGGCGGG
>CBIHQL010000438.1:0-4238 GCA_966211855.1 uncultured bacterium | reverse complement strand
GGCTCCGACCGCCGAATCCGATCGGTTCATCACGACACTCGCGATCGCTGGGGTAAAGCAACTGAAGACTGCTGCCTAAGAAGCGAATCTTCACCCGAAGCGGGGTAATTATCAGGGTGACTGAGATAGTAGCGTTGCCGTTCTAACCAGGCAGAATGAGTGGGGTGGAGATTAAACAGAGGAATAATTGCTGCGGGGGCGATCGCATCTTGTAATAGCGCTTCTTGTAGCGATCGCACCTCTAAGTCACGGGGTTGAATGGCTTGCTCAACACATAGTGCTGCTGCCATCCCTGCGGCTTGACCAATGTTCATCACCAGTGGTTGCAAGCGAGTGGCTCCATTCGCCATGTGTGAGACTGAAATATTCTTTTCGCACACTAACAGGCCATCAATTGCAGTGGGCACTAAACTCCCGTAAGGAATGGTGAATGGTGTCCCTGTCCAGCGACCACCCCAACGCAGTGACTTTGGTTTGAGAGGCAGTGGGGGTAGCGGTTGACCTTGGTGATGGGTGGGATAGTGATGGTCATTAGCATAGTTACCCATCGCGATCGCCGTAACACGCCCCTGCTCATCCAACGGTAAAGCTGCCACCTGACCATTGAACATTGGGAGAATATCCTGCTCACGGACAGTTGCGAAGCCCTGCAAGCGTCGGCTTTCACGATAGTAGGGATGCACAGCATAAGCACCGCCACCCAAGCTACCCGCAAACCGAGGAAAGGTATCTGCTGCCAAGCCATACCGTCGCCCAAGGTGAGTTTGAATGAAGTGGGCAAACCCCTGACTATGCCAAATCGCCTCTTGCCCAAACTCTGCTCGTGCTTGGGGTGATTGAATCAGGCGCTCTATTCTTTCACCATAATCATTGCCCTGCTGAGGCCAATTGACCATAAAGCGATCGCCCGGAAGCCGACCATAATTGAGAAACTGCTCTGGGCCATACCCCTCCCAAGCCCCAGCAAAACAATTGGGATCGTAATTTGGAGGAGGAGCGAGCGCCGGAGCTTCTGCGGTTTCGCCAAAGTCTTGCAACATCACAACCCAAGTGGGCGACTGCACTGGATAGGCTTGGGTGAGAGCGTTTGGCTTGGTAGGGGCACTGGGTTCATCCCAAACAGACTGCATCTCCCAGCCCCAACGGTATGGAATTTCTGCCAACGCTAATACATCCCCTAATTCGGTGGCATCGAGGATGATTTGGGCAGTTACGGTAAATTCAGCAAAACGTACTCCAGTAATGCGATCGCCTTGACGTAAGACTTCTCTCGGCACCTGACCGTCAATCCACTGCAAGTTCGGCAGCGATCGCACCCAGTCCCCAAAAATCTCTGCTCCAATCTGCGGTTCATAGGTGAAAAAGCTGACCCAAGCATGGTCTAGACCACCCGGTTGTCGTTGTTGCAAAGCCTGCAAAAAAGCCCCCCATAGCCCAGTTTGCCAAGCCAAGAGTTCATTACCATCAGGAGCGCAAACACCCGCACTGGTGAGCATTCCCCCCAACCACGGAAACTCACTAATCAAAATTGTCTTTGCTCCCCGCCGAGCCGCCTGTAAAGCCGCCGCCGTTCCTCCCGTGCCGCCCCCTACTACTAAAACATCGGCAGTTAGTTCTTCAATGACAGCCCGTGACAATGGTCGTCTTCCTCGATCGCAAATTGGGTTTTTAGCAGGTTTCTAGCGAAGCCAATTAGCTGTGAACCGTATGACAGACCGCTAGCCTTGGTAAAGTTTATGATCAACAGGTTCCACATGGTTCTGTTTTCTGCGACCTAGAGCTAGAGGAGTAGGGGGAGAGTATGAAAGCGCAGGTTTTTCGGGGAGTTAATCAACTGAGCTATGAAGAAATCCCCATGCCCGAACTCGGTGCGGATGAAGTTCTCGTCCAAGTCAAAGTTGTGGGGCTGTGCCAATCAGACATCAAGAAAATCCTCTACCCGCTCTATCAACCTCCCCGAATTTTTGGGCACGAAACCGCAGGCACGATTACGGCGGTGGGAGCTGAAGTCAAAGACTGGAAAGCGGGCGATCGCGTCGTTGTGATGCACCACATCCCTTGCATGCACTGCGCTTACTGCCTCAACGATAACTTCTCGATGTGTGAGGTTTACAAGAATGTCACGACGACTGCGGGGTTTACCCCTAGCGGTGGCGGGTTTGCCGAGTATGTGAAAGTGCCGGGGCATATTGTTCGCAATGGGGGCTTAATTACGATTCCTGACGACATCAGCTTCGAGCAAGCCAGTTTTGTCGAGCCGACCAATTGCTGCCTCAAGGCGGTGAAGAAAGCTCAAATTGCTCCGGGTCAAACCGTACTAATCACCGGAGCTGGGCCAATCGGGCTGATGTTTGTGATGTTGGTGAAATATTTTGGAGCCAAAGCGATCGCCACCGACCTCATCCCCTCGCGAATTGAAAAAGCATTACAGGTCGGAGCCGATGCTGCATTTGATGCGCGTGACCCCGACTTAGCCGCGAAAGTTGAAGCAGCGACGAACGATATGGGGGTGGACGTTAGTTTGCTATCCGTTCCCAGCGACAAAGCTTTCTTCCAGGCTTTAGACTGCACCCGCAAAGGTGGCAAAATCCTTTTCTTTGCCGAATTCCCGGATGAAGTTGAAATTCCGCTCAACCCCAATGTTCTCTACCGTCGTGAAATTGACTTAATGGGCAGCTATAGTTCCTCATTTAGGGTGCAAGCGCTAGCGGCAGACATTGTATTCAATCGCCGCATTGACGTGGAAGCATTGATTAGCGATCGCTATCCTCTCCAAGACCTCTCCAAAGCAGTTGATCAAGCTGTTTCCCCCGGCCCAGATACCTACAAGATTTTGATTTATCCCTAGCTATTTCTGCACTAGCAATAAGGTGAAACATCTTCACCACAGTCATCTGCTAGATAAGACAGCGCTCGAAATCTCAGCCCCACTAACTGTTCGTAGAGTGGGTTGAGTTTGCATAGTGGCGGAATGTGAACCACTTTGCGACCAAATAAGTTGATGTCACGCTCAAAGGGGCACTGCGCCGGAATTAATTTGCACAGAAACCGGGCTACTTGCGGGTCGTGAATTTCCAATTCATCCAGCCAATCGCGAACTGGATGCAGCAGATCTAGCTTGGCAGCTTCGGACAAAGCGGAGTGGTCACCTGCAGTAGTAGTTGATTCTGTCGCAGCGGAGGCATCAGGATGGTAAAGGGTCAAACGTAACGTTTCTAACACTTCTGAGCTTTGCCCCAACGCTTGGCAAAACTGCTCTAGCAAAGCATCTTCGGGCGCAGAATACATGCCATCTGCGATCGCCACCATCACCGCCGTACGCAAAAAGTGTTGGGCAATGTTGTCGTCGTCACCCAAAGCAGCAGCCAATTCTGTCGGAGTAATTGGATTCAGTGCCTTGAGGTCACTAGTCGGCGCTAATTCATGCTGAGTTAAAGTTGTGATCAATTGCTGTTCTTGGGCATCAAAATCTCCATCTGCCCAAGCGATCGCCAACAATCCTCGTAACCAAGCTGAAATCTGTTCACTTGTCGGAGGAGACTGCACAAATTGAGTCATAAGTCCGTCCAATCGCTCTCAACCAACTAATCAACACAACTAGCTTCAATCTAATGCCCGTTATTTTCGGTGCGATCTACCAATTTACTGAATCCTCTGATCAGAAACTTCTACAACTGCCAGCGCATCAATCCTACAAACTAAACTCCCTCACTCCAGATAAACTAAAGAACTGGCAGCATTATTTGAGGCAATTGTGTGAGCCTGCAAGAAGCTTTTTTGTTATTAGCATCAATTCTCGCGAGCGTTGGCGGGCAGTTTTTTCTCAAAGCTGGCGCCCTTAAACTCGGCAAAGTTACAACCAGTAATGTCATAGGTCACTTGATAGGGATTTTAGCCACACCTGAACTGTTAGCGGGTTTAACCTGCTACGCATTAGGAGCTGTTACTTATATTTTGCTGCTGACACGGGTCAAGCTAAGTGTTGCTGCCCCTTCTGCCGCTCTCAGTTATGTCTTTGCAGTTTTAATTGGTTATTTCCTATTTCGTGAACCCATTCCCATTAGCCGTGCCATTGGTTTGGGTCTGATCATGAGTGGAGTTGTGCTCGTCACTTGGAAAGGCTAAAGATAGCGGCGTAACACTTCGACCGTTGCCATCCCTGTTTTTTGCCAACTAAACTGAGCGGCTCTAGCTAAACCCCGCTCGCGGAGTTGCGATCGCGCTGCTGAGTCCCTTAC
>CBIHQL010000437.1:0-4257 GCA_966211855.1 uncultured bacterium | reverse complement strand
GAATATTCAAGTCAACTAATCGATTAGCTGAAGTTTTAACGATATTAAAACTAGCAATTTTAGATTGGTGATTTATGATTAGACTCAATTTGCTAACAATACAGAATTTTGATCTATTATCTCCCCTACGCCAACGGCTAGAAGCGATCGAAATTCATAATCCTCAAATCGCTAGACTCATCTGTACTGTTATTCCCGCTCAATGCCCCTTTGCTAGAGACATCAAGATTGGGAACCAAGTTTTGTTTACAATCCCGCCACTGTGTAAATTGAATCCGTTCTATGAGCAATTGATGATGTTGCGATGGCGATCGCTCACTTTCCTGGCAGATGAATGTGGTGAAAATGTCAGCCAATACTGTTAATAATAAATGACTCTTCTGTAAGCCCAAAAAATCATAAGGGCGGGTTTGGTAAGATCAATGTCGATCATGTAATTAAATCAACAGCGAAACCCGCCCCTATAGTTCCTAATCAACAGCAACGATTAGTGAACGATTAACGGCTATAGCCACCTTTAGGAAATGAAGCTGCCTCACCAAGACCTTGGCGGGTGGAGTCTACGGCGTTGTTATCGCCTTCACCTTTCACAGAGTCAATGAAATCTTTAGTGCTTTCGGGCAAGGGTTCATTGAGATTGAGTTTTTCGGTGACATTTTCGGCCGCGCCTTTGATAGCACCGACAAAACCACCCGCTTCTTCGGCATTCTGACGTGCATTTTGCTTGGCGTTGCGGGCATCCAGGCGAAGACCACTGGCGGTATTGCTGGTATTACCGTCGGGGTTATATTGATTGGCTTCTGGAGTTAGAGAAGCGGCCTGAACGGGTGCTGCAAAGGGGATAACCAACAAACCGAATACTAAGGTAAGTCCGACTAGAACTGCACTCAGGGTTTGGCGCAATGCTTTGAGAGTCCGAATCATAAAAATCCTCTATAAAGCTAACGCCCTTAGTGTTGCTTGTTTCTAGAGGCGCATCATCAATCTGGCGATATAGTCCCGATTGATGAGCTTGCTTACCAATCTGAGCGAGGCCGCTCTCCCCAACCTTTATCTCGCCAACTGCGATCGCCCCAATCATCATCTTCTTCGATCGGAGCATTCGATCGCTGCCGTTCAGAGCGTGATGGTGGGCGATCTTCAAACTCGTCAAATTCTTCAAACTCGTCGCCTGGTTCAAAGCCGTAGTCGTCATCCTCAGGCGTTGAAGTGGGTGCTTGTGGCGGAATAATGACCCGATATTCGGCATCGTAAACCGATTCAGCGCGACCTGCTCCAGAAGTGTTAGCGTCACGATAGCTGTACGAATAAGACGAGTCAGACTGATAACTGCGCTGCGGCTCTTGAGGCACTTCATAGTCGGTGCGATCGTAACTGTCATAACGGCGATCGCTCGGTTCTTCAGGCTCAGTAGCACTATACTCGTCGTCGTCAAAGTCGCTGTCAGTTTCGTCGTAACTGCTTTGGCTAGGCGCACTATAGCTGCTGGTGCTGGTGTTATTTTGCCAAGTAGAGCGAGGGGGCGTAGGGTCGGGTGTTGGGCCTGTTGAACTCATACCTCGCCGCGATCGCCGTACCGCTGCCGAATTTGACAATTGAAATAAGGCATTGAGCAAAAGAGTCGTGATGGCACCTGTCGCGATCGCCCCCAAGATCCAGACAGACAGCGGCAGGGTGAGGGTTTGCTGACCTAAAAATACCAGTGCGATCGGCGGGGTGGCATTTTGCAGAGTAAATAAAGCCAACCCGCTTAAAATCACGAGTACTAGGACAAGGCGCAACACAGCCATGATCTTTTGCTACCAGCTTGCAACAGTCGGTCAGATGGAAAGTGCTTAGTTCTCCACCCTCTACCCTACACCTTTGGCTTGACGTGCGACCAGTGCTCTAGTGCCCCTGCCAACGCTGTAATGGCACACAGTCGATGTCAAATTGATCTAAGGCTCTGGCAACCACAAAATCGACCAGATCCTCAACAGTTTGGGGGTTGTGATACCAAGCCGGAATGGCAGGCACGACTCTTGCACCCGCTTCGGCTAAAGCAGTTAAGTTGCGCAGGTGAATCAAGCTGAAGGGCGTTTCTCTGGGCACGACGACCAGTTTTCGCCCTTCTTTTAACTGCACATCAGCGGCTCGTTCTAGCAAATCAGAACTGAGGCCCGCAGCGAGTTTAGCCACGGTGCTCATGCTGCAAGGCATCACCAACATTCCTAAAGTGCGGAAGGAACCACTGGCGATCGTGGCCCCAACATCACTAGAGGCGTGGCAGGTGAGTTTGCCTTGGGTTGGAACTCCGGCTTGTTCTCGCCAAAATTGAGCTTGCTGATCGGGGTCAACGGGCATGCGGATATTCTGTTCAGCCTGCCACACCATGTAGGTTGCTTTTGAGGCCACCAACTCGATCGCATAGTCAGCAGCCAGCAAAAACTTTAAGGCGCGGACGGTATAGATCAGACCGGAAGCCCCTGAAACACCCACAATCAGAGGCCGGGAAGCAGAACCTGAGTTAGACACAAGCGGCAAACCCAACGTTAATCTTCATCAGAGGTCTGGAGGTTGCTGTCATCAAAGCCCATGCCAGAGCCAATAGCGATGCTGTCCTCATTGTCATCATCTGAGGCTTCACTGCCACCCCCCACTGCAATGAGGTCGATTTGCTGACGGTAGTAGTCAACGCTCTTGACTTGCACTTCAACGCGATCGCCCAATCGGTATTGCTTACGATTCTTGCGCCCAACGAGCTTTTGCTGCCGGGAGCGGTATTCGTACCAGTCATCTTTGAGGGAGCTGACGTGAACCAACCCTTCTACGAGTAGGTCTTCAATCTCGACAAAGAAACCGTAAGATTGCACCCCGGTGATCAAGCCTTGGAAGATCTCGCCAGTGTGGGCTTTCATAAACCCAGCTTTTTGCAAACCTTCCAAATCTTCTTCAGCTTCTTGAGCAACTTTTTCACGCTCGCTCAGGGAGTTGGTCGCACTGGCAATGTGAACCTCAAGGTCGTGGTGTAAATCGGGAGGCAGCACATTCCAGGCGATTTTGCCGTGGCAAGAACTGTGACGCAGATTAACGCTCTCTTTAGCCCGAGAAGAACGGCGATCGCGGCCTTGCTCAAACATGGCGTTGAGAATGCGATGCACCAACAGGTCAGGGTAACGCCGCATTGGTGAAGTGAAGTGCGTATAGCCACCTTCGAGCGCTAAACCAAAGTGAGGACGCGGATGGGTGGCATAAACGGCTGGCTTCAGCGTTGAGAGCAGTAAGTAAGTGAGTACCTTCTCGGCGCGAGACTCCGCAAATAACTGAGTGAAGTTTTGGTAATCTTGCGGCAGAATCGTGTCTTCTTGCTCCAGCTTCAGGTTGATGCCCATATTGCTGGCGAGCTTCATCAGTTCTTGTACTTCTCCGACATTGGGTGTGGGGTGTACCCGATAAATGGCAGGTAGACCCAACGCTTGGTGGTGGGCTGCGATCGCCTGGTTAGCGAGCAACATAAACTCAACCACCATCGCCCGTGCTGATAGGTCAGAAGAAACAACCACAGCACCCAAAGCGCCTTCATCATCGTAGTGGAAGCGGGTTTGAGGCAGATTTAGCTCAAAAGCCCCTCGCTGCCGTCGTTGGTTCTTGAGCGCTTGGCTCACCACAGCCAACTCAACGACCAATGCTAAGACTGACTCAGGTAGCCCATTCACAAAGGCTTCTGCGTCTGGGTCAGGTTCCGATTTCGGTTGTTGTCGCTCCAAAATCGTTTGGACTTGCTGATAGCTGAGTTGATGATCAACTCGCAGCACACTAGGTTGCAGTTCATACTCCACCACTTGGCCTTCAGCATCAAGGGTGAAGAATACTGAAATGGCAAGGCGCTCTTGGTCGGGTAGTAAGCAGCAGAGATTGGCGATCGCGTCAGGCAACATGGGCAACACCAAGTCACCCAAATAAACCGAAATGCCTCGTTTTTGAGCTTCGATATCAATCGGTGAACCTGCCTCAATGTAGTGAGACACGTCCGCAATATGAACCCCTAATCGCCATTGATCATCGGCTGTTTTTTCGAGCGTCACAGCATCATCGCAACCATCCCCCGCTTGAGGGGTGCTGTCGGCCTTGAGTGCCAAGGTGAGCATATCTCGCAGATCGAGTCGATTCTTCAGTGCCGATTCTTTGAGAGTTTTAGGGAGAGCTTCTGCCGCTTTTAAGACTGCTGCCGGAAACTCCCGCCGCAGATCATATTTGCAGCTAACAATGTCGGTATCG
>CBIHQL010000436.1:0-4294 GCA_966211855.1 uncultured bacterium | reverse complement strand
CTCTGCAAATTGTGTATCGGCAAGTGACGCTGACGATCGACCAGTTCGATTGGCGATCGCAGTCTCCGGAACAACAGCACCAGCAGTTGCAAGCCTACATCCAGCAGGATCGGCAGCGAGGGTTCGATCTCACCTGCCCTCCCTTGATGCGGCTAAGCCTAATTCGGTTGAGTGGCGATCGCTATCACTTGATCTGGAGCAAGCACCACCTGATTTTGGATGGCTGGTCAACGGCGATGGTGTTGCAGCAAGTCTGGACAACCTACGCAGCCTTACGGCAGGGAGAGGCACTTCCCATCATCAACAGTCGCCCATTTGGAGACTACATTGCTTGGCTGCAACAGCAAGATTTAGCCGCCGCCAAAACCTTCTGGCAAGACAGCCTCAAGGATATTGCCGCCCCTACCTCACTCGCGATCGACCGACGACAGGGCGATCGCCACATCTCCAATTCCATTGGTCGTCAGTCGCTCCAGCTAGACGCAGAGATCACCCATGCTCTGAGTCAATTTGCTCGCCAACATCAACTCACCCCCAATACCCTGATGCAAGGAGCTTGGGCACTGTTATTGAGTCGCTACAGTGGGGAAGCGCAGGTTGTGTTTGGCAGCACTGTTTCCGGTCGTCCTCCCTCCTTAGCCGCTGCCGAAACGATCGTGGGGCTGCTGATCAACACCTTGCCCGTTTGTGTTCAGGTGCCGTCCCATGCAACCTTACTGCCTTGGCTGCAACAGCTCCAACTGCACCAAGCAGAGATGCGGCAATACGAATACACGCCCCTGGTACAGATTCAGTCTTGGAGCCAAATCCCTAAAGGCACGCCGCTATTTGACAGCCTCTTAGTTTTTGAGAATTATCCGATCGATACCAGCCTTCAACAGGCAACTGACTCCGTGGCGGTTCAGGATATCTGGACATTCGAGCAGACCAACTATCCGTTAACCGTGGTCATTCAACCAGGCACATCTTGGCAAATTGAGCTGACCTACGACGAGCAACGATTTGAGCCAGAGGCGATCGCCCGTCTCCTCGGTCATCTCCGCACCTTACTGGAGGGCATGATTGCCAATCCAGAGCGATCGCTAGCAGAGATCCCGCTTCTGACTGCGGCGGAACAACACCAGTTATTGTTTGAGTGGAATGCTCCCGACTACAACACTCAACCCTTGCCTACTGCCTGTGTGCATGAACTATTTGAGGCCCAAGTTGAGCGCACCCCGGATGCGATTGCCGTTATCTATTTTGACTCTGGTTCCCCCCAGTTTTGGGGGGCTAGGGGGGCGATAACTGCTATAACCTATCGAGAACTCAATCAACGCGCCAATCAATTGGCTCACTATCTGCGTTCTCTTGGTGTGGGTCCAGAGGTGCTGGTGGCAATCGCAGTGGAGCGATCGCTCGATCTCGTCGTGGGCTTACTCGGCATCCTCAAAGCAGGCGGTGCCTATGTGCCGATTGACCCTGCCTATCCGTCCAATCGCATTGCCTTGATGCTGGAGGATTCTCAGGCTCCCGTATTGGTGACACAGCGATCGCTATTGGAGACCTTACCGCAACACCAAGGGCAAGTCGTTTGGCTGGATGCCGACTGGGAGGCAATTGCCCGTTGCAACTCTGAGAACTCCATGAGCGAGGTTACAGGAGAAAATCTGGCTTACACGATCTATACCTCAGGCTCCACTGGCAAACCCAAAGGCGTACAGATTCCCCATTCTGCCCTCACCAACTTCTTGCACTCGATGCGTCAAGAACCAGGACTGACCGCAGAAGATATCCTGCTCTCTGTCACCACTATCTGTTTTGACATTGCAGGTTTAGAGATCTATCTGCCCCTGATCACAGGTGCTCGCGTGGTACTCGCCAGCCGAGAGACAGCAATGGATGCCCAACAGCTCATCCCACTGATGGAGCAATCTGGGGCAACCGTGATGCAGGCCACCCCCGCAACCTGGCGATTGTTGTTAGCAGCAGGATGGCAGGGAAATCCTCAGCTTAAGATTCTCTGTGGTGGCGAGGCTTTATCCCGTGAATTGGCGGATCAACTCTTGGTCAGAAGTCAGTCGCTCTGGAATATGTATGGCCCCACCGAAACCACGATCTGGTCAATGGTGCAGCGAGTTGAGTCTGGAACTGATCCGGTGCGCTTGGGTCGAGCGATCGCCAACACCCAAATCTATGTGCTCAATCAAAACCTTCAGCCTGTTCCAGTCGGTGTTCCAGGAGAGTTACACATCGGCGGGGCGGGATTAGCGCGGGGATATCTCAATCGACCAGAGTTAACCAATGAAAGATTCATCCCCAACCCATTCAACGGGTTACAACTCTCACTCCTCACCCCACCCTCCGGAAACGCTTTTGCCGAACGCCCCTCACTCCTCACTCCTCACTCCTCACTCCTCTACAAAACCGGAGATTTAGTTCGCTATCTTTCTAACGGAACGATCGAATTCTTAGGACGCATCGATCATCAGGTGAAGCTACGGGGCTTCCGGATTGAACTGGGTGAAATAGAGGCAGTCCTTAGTCAACATCCAGATGTGCGGGAACAGGTGGTGATCCTGCGGCAGGATGGGGGAGGCAATCAGCAGCTCGTGGCTTATGTGGTGCCGCCAGCAGAGGCCACCCCTGACTCCTCTCAACTGCGAGATTGGTTGAAGGCAAAACTACCAGAATATATGGTGCCAGGTGCTTTCGTAATTCTACAGGCACTCCCTCTCACACCCAATGGCAAGATCGATCGCAAACAATTACCTGCCCCAGATTGGACGGAATCAACTAAGGCGTTTGTCGCTCCTCGCAATGCCGATGAGGAAAAGCTGGCTCAACTCTGGGCACAGGTGTTGGGGGTAGACACCATTGGCATTCATGACAACTTCTTTGAATTGGGCGGACACTCTCTGCTGGCAACCCAGGTCATGTCCCGAATCCGGGAAGCCTTTGAAGTGGAACTGCCGTTGCGGTGTTTGTTTGAATCGCCCACTGTCGAAGAGTTAGCGGCAGTTATTAACGAGCGCACTCAAAAACACACCGATGCCTCAGCTCCCTTAAAACCAGTCAATCGCGATACCGCTCCTTTGCCCCTCTCTCTCTCTCAACAACGCCTCTGGTTTCTTCATCAACTGGAGCCAAATAGCTCTGCTTATCATCTCTCAGCAGCACTCCGATTCACAGGCAAGCTAGATGTGGCGGTGCTGGAGCGCAGCTTGAATGTGATTTTGGAACGTCACGAAATCCTCAGAACTCGGTTTCAAATCCTGGATGGGGAGCCAGTACAAGCGATCGCCCCTAGCTTACAAATCACAATCCCGGTCGTTGATTGGCAAGATTTATCACCCGCTGTTCAAGAGACCCAAACAGCACAGTTCATTCAAGCTGAAATAGAACAGGCATTTGACCTAGGACAAGCACCTCTATTCCGGATCAAACTGCTACGGTTGAACCCTACCGAGCATCTCGCCGTCTTGACCATGCACCACATCATTACCGATGGCTGGTCAATGAATGTCTTTGTGCAAGAACTCACCGAGCTATACACCGCATTTATCAATCCCCCCTCTCTCCTCTCGCCTCTCTCCTCCCCCCGTTCCCCGCTCCCACTGCACTCCGCCGACGGCGCCATTGGGCACCGGCAGCGCTGCCCGGGCGAGTGTCGCGGGCACCAGCGTGCCTATTGGAAACAGCAACTCCAAGATGCACCTGCTCAGCTTGCCCTGCCTGCGGATAATCTAGCGCCTGGGTTTAAGGGAGAAAAGCGATCGCATATCCTTCCTGCTTACCTAAGTGCTGCTGTGAAAGGGTTAGGGCATCAAGAAGAGGCAACCTTGTTTATGACGTTGTTGGCTGCGTTTAAGCTGTTGCTCTACCGCTACACCGACCAGAGTGATTTATGTGTGGGTTCTCCGATCGCGGATCGCACCCAACAAGAGACAGAAGCGTTGATTGGTTTCTTCGTGAATACGTTGGTGCTACGAACCGATTTGAGTGGACAGCCCAATTTCCGGGAACTGTTGCAGCGGGTGCGCGAGGTGACGCTGGATGCCTATGCTCATCAGGAGGTGCCATTTGAAAAGTTGGTGGATGTGCTGCAACCAGAACGACAACTGAATCAAACGCCTCTATTCCAGGTATTTTTCAATCTGCTCAACTATCGTAATTCCAAGCTGGAATTGCCTGGAGTCACCGTAGAGGCGATCGCCGATGACCACACCCACTCTAAGTTTGACCTCACCCTCTATGCTTGGGAGCAGGCGAATCAGATTCATCTAGAGTGGGTCTACAACGCGCACCGCTTTTG
>CBIHQL010000435.1:0-4296 GCA_966211855.1 uncultured bacterium | reverse complement strand
AGGGGTAAAGGTAGCGAAGCTGCAACGAAGCGCCACGCGACGGCTAGAACCTAGACTAGGAGAACTGTGCAGAAAAATTTATCTAGTTAGTTAGAAGTTATCTGCACGGGTACGAATCCAAAAGGAGCAACCGCATAGTAAATTCCATTCAACTTAAGGACGTCACCAACAGAAGTACTGCGACAGTCAATTCCGCTGAATCTAGGTATGACCAACTCATTGATCCACCAATACTTCTCTTTTGTGTTCGTTAGAGCATAGGCAACATCTAAATCGTCTGTATTGACTTCTGCCACACAAGTAAGTTGACTATCGAGAATGGTGATGGATTCATTCTTGAAGAAGGAAATATAAGGGTTGCCAGATATAGCATTGGCATTGTGATAGACCTGAATCATAAGTTGTGTAGCTGATTAGAAGCTTGTTGAAAGTTTTTTAGAGCAGATTCACACTCATCCTCTGGAACTCTAATTGAAGGTCTAAGCCGCATCCAATTTTAGCCGCTGATTCATGTCCAACTCAAAGGTGCCATACGGATTGATGTGCTCCCAGATCAAAGGAGTCAATGCCCGCAAGTCTTCTGGAGACATCCGCTTCATCCATCCTGGTTCTGCTAATACCTGCTGAATCATCAAGGTGTTGATGTAGACCAAACAAATCTGCAACAAATGCAACGCCAGGACTGACAGTTCCTGCTCATCCAGCCGATTGGCGGCAATCTCGCTGTTTTTGCCGTAGAAGATGAACCCGTTTGCCCCATTCCACTGCTCCACTACGTTTAACCCTTCATGCACCTCCCGGCGGAGTTCTTCAGAGTGTAGATAGCGGCACAAGAAAATTGTCCGAATCGCTTTCCCCAGTTCTATCAATGCCAGATGGGTCGGATGGAGGGGAGAAGTTGCTCGGTTAAATCGACGCAGGATCGCTTCTGCTTCTGCAGTGCCCAACCGTAGGGCAGTGGCATACTTGACCATCTGGTCATACTGCTGTCGAATGCGGTCCCAATCAATTGCCTTGTTTGCCAACACGGCCTGCAATTGGGGTAGTTCTGCCGTTGTCCAGATCGGGGTAGGAATAGTCGTTGTGCCCCAATGCGGCGAATCCGGGGCATCAGTTCAAATCCCAGCAGACGACAAAAGGCAAACGCAACTTCACTCTGTCCGTGGGTGTCTACAAAGTTCTTCTGCATAGGCATGTCCATGCAATGCCGAAGCAGTCCTTCAATCATGGCAGCCGCTTCTGAGGACGAGCAGGTCTTGAGTTGCGAGTAAATGCAGGCAGATTTCTTCTCAACATGCCAGTAGATCATGACCCCGCGTCCCCCATAGCGAATATGCCACTCGGTCATGAGATTCTGGTCCCAGGAACCAAACTTCTTGGCATCTGAAGCACAGGTGGTTGTCCCCTCGCCCCAGATCGCTTCTCTCCGACTGGCAAAGATCGCATTAACGACTTGAGCAATTGCACGACGCAGATCCTCTTTATTGATGAAATGCTTTTTGATGTAACGCAGATCGTCGTAGCGGTCGTGCTCCATGCCGCCACAAATCCGTTTGAGTCCGATGTTGGTGCCTAGGGCATAAAGGCACAGCAGCAACCGTCGCTGAATCGTTTGAGGGTCGAGCATTTCTCGCGAGGCAGTTGTTTTGAATGGCTGGGTGAAGTGAACTCGCAGGTCTGCTTCCTTAAGCACATCGAGCAAACTGGTCATGGTCCAACGCCCGTTGATTTCTCCTTTCAAGTAACGGAGATTATAGGGTTCTGCCTGCTTCTCTAAGGAAGTTACTGAAATCCAGTTGTTTCCCTGGCGTTTGATAATCCGCACCCCTGGATTTTTAGGTAGTCCTTGATCCAGCAGTGTCAACGCTTGCGTCATTTCCGCTTGTAGTTGGGTGATGAATGCTTCCGCGTCAAGAGGTTGCTTGAGTGCCTGATAGTAAACCTCCCGATTTTGGTCAAAGTCCTGGGGCAAATCAGATTCTGGATTACCATACCGCTTCGCCCCAACTACCCAAATCTCCTTTGAGCGCAGCTTGTCACGTAATGCTTGCAATACGCAGATTTCGTAATTGACGCGATTGATGCGCTCTTTGCCTTCACTATCGGTTTCCACCATCAGATCGCGCCAACCACTTTTGAGGACTCCTTTGATGTAAAGCTGTTCTTCATTGGAATAGTAACGTTGATTGCTATCTTGATATTTCTTGAGGAGTTCCAGGGCTTGAACAACCGGACGGTGAACTTCATTGTTGGAACGAAACGCTAGCGTTTCTACAAGTTGGGGTACCATGCGTCGATAATGATGCAGGTAGGAGGATCGCATCATCGTGTACACCTTCTGGTCATAGGTTGTACTGGCATGATATTCCTGAACGACGGCTTTGAGGGTTGTGGGAGTGGCAACCGGATAAACAACCTCTTTGACGCTCTCGTCTGGATACTCCAGGGTGGCAGTGGCAATCTGATAGAGCAAATGGGGTTTGTTATCGACCCGCTTGAAATCATCGAGCAACTGTTTGTCTACCCGTCGTTCTGCATTAATGCCAATGCGATGCACGATCTGCACTAACAGTTCCACCAAATTGTCACTAATCTCCTGGCTGCGTTGCCAGCAGAAAGCGGCAATCAGGGTATAGCGAATCGCCTTTGGATGCCGTCTGAGATCACGGGGAGTTTCGGCAGCAGCGCGACGGCGGTAGTACCCAACCACTTTGGGTGGAGTTGTGTCAAATAAATTCACAGGTATGCCTAATTGGCGAATGTGGTTCAGCTTGTCAATTTCCTTGAACAGACTTTCCAGCCCTACCCGTCCTGGATCGCTCTTGAGAAAACTGAACACGGACTGCTTGAACTGGATCGCTTCCTCAGGCTCACTCACTTCTGTCTTTAACAACTCATCCATCTTGCTTTGGGTATCAGCCGACAGTTGTTGCAGCAGACGATCGCAAAAGCTGGCTTCGGTTGTCCGAATCGCAGAACCAATCAACCGCTTTACCTGTTTGGGACTGGCAGGCTCCAGTTTCAGTTCTCGAAAGCGTTGGTACACGATGGCTTCAAGGTGCGATTCTTATCGGTCATAGACCAGAACTTGTTGAGATAACCAATCTTTAATGGCTTCGGCATCTTGCAAGTCAGACTCTTTGAATCCGAAGAATTCCCGAATTTCAGAGCGGTGACGAGTGCCACTGCGTCCTTGATAGCTGTAGTCTTATAGCAGTCTGGGGGAGAAGTCGAGTTGTGCTGCCAGATAAGAAACGACCGCTTTGGGAATCTCTTGACGACTGCGAGGAAAACGAGCTTCATGCTGAAAGAATTTGAGCCACACGGCAAACCCCAATTGGTTTGCCCCCACTTTCGGCTCCAGTAATGCCATTTCATCAGGCAGCAGCGTGAATTGTTCAACCAACTCTTCTGGTGTCCACTGCCGCTTCATACTCGATGCCCCTCACATAGATTGATTCAAGGCGACAGTGTATCGGGGAATTGGTTGAGTCCTGGAAAAGTAAATAAACTTACCAACTTTCGCTCGTTTACGGGCAAGTTTGCGAAACTGAATTCAGGAAAAAGTGGGAGTTCAGCCGTTTCGTTTGCAGGTGTCCATCCATCATTTTCGGGCAAGTTTTAATCATGACCACTGTTCCACCCCCTAAAACACCCAATTGCCAGGTGTGAACCCGTGAGCATTTGCTGCCCCAGGAAGTTGAGGCAATGCTCAAAGCGGCTAGAAATGTGGGACGACATGGCAATCGAGATGCAACGTTGATCTTGATCGCTTATCGTCATGGCTTGCGGGTTTCTGAATTGGTGGCATTGCGTTGGGAACAGGTGGATTTCAACGGTGGCACGATCTACATTAACCGTTTGAAGCAAGGAGTGAGTTCCATTCATCCACTCCGAGGACCTGAATTGCGATCTCTGCGGCAATTGCAACGAGACTATCCAGATTCCCCTTATTTATTCGTTGCGGAACGTGGAGCCGCAATGGCAGCGGATACTGCCAGAGGCATTATTGAACGGGCTGGGCAACTTGCAGGAGTTCCCTTCCCAGTTCATCCTCATATGTTGCGTCATGCTTGTGGTTTCTACCTCACGTCCAAAGGACACGATACCAGAGCAATTCAAGCTTATCTGGGGCACAAAAACATCCAGCACACTGTGCGCTATACCGAATTAGCACCAGGTCGCTTCAAGGACTTCTGGTTGGATTGAAAAGTAGAGAGATTTTCTGGAATCCTTGCTACTATTAGCTTTCAGCCGTCGCGTGGCGCTTCGTTGCAGCTTCGCTACCTTTACCCC
>CBIHQL010000434.1:0-4301 GCA_966211855.1 uncultured bacterium | reverse complement strand
GTATTTGATGGCGTTGGAGAGGAGGTTCATCAAGATATGCCGCAGCAACTTCTCATCCATACAGGCTGTCTGACACAACCCTTTGCTGACAAAGTTAATTTGCTGGCTTTGTGTACTCAGTTGAATATCTTCTGTTAATTTGTAGCAGAATCTTTCTAAATCTAAGGGAGCGGGCTGAAACTCTAACTTACCTGCATTAGATTTGCCAATGAGTAAAACATCATCTAACAAACCATTGAGGCGATGCACCATTGCTTGAATGCGGTTGAGATAAGTTAACTTTTTTTCGTCAGACCATTTATGACCGTAATGTTCTAAGCCCTCAGCAGATGCCAAGATAGTCGTCAGGGGAGTACGAAATTCGTGGGAAGCTGTGTTAATAAAACGCGATTTGAGTTCGTTCAATTCTTTTGCTTTGGTAAGTGCTCTGCGAATCTGCTGTTCTGCCTGCTTACGCTCGGTAATATTGCGCGTTACACCTCGATAGCCTTGCAGTTCATTTTGCGGCGAAAAAATGGGAGAAGCACTACTCTCGCAGACGATTAGGTGACCATTTTTGTGAATGAGGGTTGTTTCTAGCTGAGTAAATGCAGTTTGTTGGGCTGTGAAATAATTCAGTAGAGTTGTATAGCGTTTAGCTTCATCATCAGGCATGAACTGATCGAGTGTCTTGCCAAGTACCTCGCTGGGTTCGTAAGCCAGAATGTCAGCGACTTTGGGGCTAACGTAAGTAAAAGCGGCATTAGTATCGACCTCCCAAACCCAGTCGTTGATTTGCTCAACTAAATTTCGCAGTTGCTCTCGACTTTGCCATAAGGCAGCTTCTGATTCTTGCCGTTTGAGTGTGAGTCGCGCGACTGCTGCTAAATTGTGGCGTAGCTCTAGTTGCCTCATGACTTGATGCCCTAAATGCTCTAAGGCTTCTAGCTGCTCTGAATTTAGCTGTCGGGGTACACGATCAAGGACACAGATGGCTCCTAGGGCATGCCCTTTAGAAGTGAGTAAAGGAGAGCCAGCATAAAATCGAATATAGGGATCGAAAACCACTAGAGGATTTTTGGCAAAGCGTTCGTCTGCTAAGGTGTCGGGTACAACAAATACGTCGTGCTGCAAAAGGACATAGCTACAAAAAGCAACATCTCGTGGTGTTTCTGTTGCCTCAATACCAACTTTTGCCTTAAACCATTGACGGTTGTTATCCACAAGGCTGATTAAAGCGATCGGTGTTTGGCAAATATAGGCAGCCAAACGGCAAATCTCGTCAAAAGAGTCCTCAACTCCAGTATCAAGAATGGCGTACTGGAGAAGGCTTTTTAGCCTTTCTGCTTCGTTGGCAGGTAAAGGGGCTGGCATTGGCTGGTTCTGCTTGCAGAGTTTTGGTAGCTGGCATCTCTGTAATGAGAATGCCCAGTTAAGGTCTAAAGTGCACTCACGCTGCTGCACGCCAGACCTTAGCAAAAGGTGGTTTCAGCAGGATCAACTATGAAAGTTACCTGAATAATTTGGGTCAATCCCTAGTTATACGCAAAACACTGAAATCTGAAGAGTGGCATCAGGGGAGTTTTTTCATTAAACTTCATAAAAGTAGAGTGTCACTCAGGCAGTCCCAGCGTTTTGGTTGTGGCGGCTAGCAAAACCCTATCAGGTAGCTTCCTATGGCAGTTCGGAAGGATACAATTTTTGAGCGCTTTTTGTCGCCTGTACTGCAACTGTTCATTGATCGCGAGGAGTTAGAGCAGTTGTATCGCAGTATTGATTGGGAGGCAGAGAGCGATCGCTTGCGTAACCCCAACTTGAGCTACCCCGACTACTACAGCAGTCAAAATTTTCACGGTATTGAGCGGGGATACTTGAATCCGCGAGCTGCGATTACTTACGACCCAATTACGCAATATGTGCTGCCGCCCAACGAAGGGTTAGTTCGCCAAAGTGCGATCGCCACAGTACAGGGTAAACCCCGCCGAATTTTAGATCTCGGTTGTGGCACAGGTTCTACTACACTCTTGCTCAAACAAGCTTTTCCCGAAGCGGAAGTGATTGGCTTAGACCTGTCTCCCTATATGTTGGTGATGTCAGCTTATAAGGCTCAGCAATCAGGGTTAAAAATTCAGTTTGTCCATGCCAATGCCGAAAAAACTCCGTTCTCAGACGGTTCTTTTGATTTAGTCACGGCCTCTCTGCTATTTCACGAGACACCCCCTCAAGTTGCACGGGCGATTTTGCGAGAGAGTGCTCGATTGCTGCGGGCTGGAGGTGAGGTGTTGATTTTGGATGGTAATCAAAAGACACTTCGCCAAACCGATTGGTTGACGCAAATCTTTGAAGAACCTTACATTCAAGCTTATGCCACCGAAAGTGTTGATGCTTGGATGGGTGCTGCCGGGTTTGGCTCTGTACGCACTCAAGACCTCTGGTGGATTCACCAAATTACTCATGGTGTGAAGCCACTGTCTGCCCAAGACCCAGATGCTGTCCAAAAACGCCCTGTCTCTGCTAATGTGGATGACTCAGACCCTTCGGATGCAATGGGATTTCCAGCCCCCGCGTTTTAAGCAACGGATATGACTCTCAAGGCAGTTTTATTTGATTTTAATGGTGTCATCATCAATGATGAGCCGATCCATGAGCAACTAATTGCCAAACTTCTGATCGAAGAGAACCTACGTCTGAACCCCGGAGAGTTTAAGCAGGTTTGCTTGGGGCGCAGCGATCGCGTTTGTCTGACAGAGTTGCTCAACAGTCGAGGGCGGGTTGCTACTGAAGAGTATTTGATGGCCTTGATGGTGCGCAAAGCTCATGCCTATCGCCGCCATTTAGACACCTTGGAGAAACTGCCAATTTATCCGGGTCTGTCTGACTTGATGTTTCGTCTCCGGGGTGCCCAGTTAAGGCTGGCTGTGGTGAGCGGGGCGTTGCGTACCGAAATTGAACTGGTACTCGAAAAAGCGCAACTGGCATCTTATTTTCAGGTGATTGTAGCGGGAGATGATATTCGCACTAGCAAACCAGAACCCGATGGTTATTTGCTAGCGATCGAGCGGTTGAATCAACAATTTTCAGATCTCGATCTGCAACCTTCAGAATGTTTAGCGATCGAAGATACTCCTGCCGGGATTCAAGCGGCTAAACGAGCTGGGATTCCGGTTGTGGGAGTTGCCAATACTTATCCTTTTCATATGATGCAACGGCAGGCAAATTGGGCGGTCGATTATCTCTCTGATCTAGAACTCGATCGCGTACAAGCCATCTATGCCAAATCATCTGTGCCCCAGGCATCGTGATACCTAAGATTTGTCGGCATCATTGGCAAAAATTTACACATTCTTGATTAGAGTTGGTCGTGCTTTTATCAGGTAACGATCTCTCTTGGCATAGTATTGAGAGGTTGTGGAACACGTTTAGTAGATAGGTTATCGACTGTGCGATTAACCTATTGACACGACCTGTCTCTACACATATATGCTCTTCCAATTGTAAACGCCATGAAAGTCTTTTTATCTACGCTAACAGCCAGCCTAACTTTGGCACTGAGTGCGACGGCTGCTAGTGCATTACTTTTGTATGATGGCTTATCCAGTCCTTTCCAAACGCCTAGTCAACAAAATTGGCTTTATCAAGCTACCGCGATCGGCATCATTCCTAAAGCAACTGCGACAAGCAGCGGCACAGTCTTAGACACAGGGGATAGCGCCAACTACGCAGGTTACTTTAACCAAAATCCAATTATTCTCGATCGCTCTAATGGTTACACGGTCAGTTTTAGATTGAGAGTCAATTCTGAGTCCCACGGCACAAATAACAACCGCGCTGGCTTTAGCGTGCTTGTGATTAGCAACCAGGGAGCAGGTGAAAGCCAACCCTATGGGATTGAACTTGGATTTTGGCTGAATAACATTTGGGCACAAAGCTCTACGTTTACTAGGGCTGAAACGGCTACTTATAACACCCAGTCGTTAGCCCACACCTATCACCTCAAAGTCAGCGGTAACCAATACCAATTATTTGTAGATAATGGCGCTGCGCCGATCTTGCAGGGGCCGCTCCGTCAGTACACAGGCTATGCGCCACCACCGGGATATCCTAACCCTTACAAGACACCCAACTTACTTTTCTGGGGTGATAATACAACGTCTGCCAAGTCGAAAGTAACCTTAATGCGAGTAGAAGTGAAGTAACGAAGTTAGCATTCGTGGCTCAAAAGGGCTGAAAACTGGCATAATCAGCCCCCTAGAGCCTGTTTCTATTTGTTGCTATAATGGCGAGATATTGCCTGGGGAATTAGCGCAGTTGGTAGCGCGCTG
>CBIHQL010000433.1:0-4311 GCA_966211855.1 uncultured bacterium | reverse complement strand
AGTGTGAGGTTCAATGGCCCATCGGCTTGTTTTTTGATGTTGACGCTCTCCCAGCAACCCTAACGGATATGCAGTGAGATTCTTGACTCATCGACTCTTAACTAGATTGGATGACTCCAACCCCCGTCAGACCGTCTCTGCAAGCATTTTAATTTAACGTCCACGATGCGCCCCACCGCAGACGATGAACGAGTACAAATCTCAAAGACTGTATGTTCACCCTCTTACGCACAAAGTTTTACCCAAGACGCGGTTCAGTCTTGGAACCCCATCCTTCGTTGTCAAGGTACAAAGGGAGGCACCACTTCCCTGTCAGTCACGTTTCTGCTCTCGGAGTCCGGTCAAGGATATCCTGCAAGGGCCGTCACCAGGTTGCCTTCAATTTTACTAGATTTGCTCCCTGCGGTCGCCCTCCGCTTCGCCCCCAACCAAGCTTATCTGGCTATGGTTGGAGCACTGCGAAGTTCTCTGGTGGCAGAGGCCGCGATCGCCGCTATGAGAAAGGTGAACGATTGACGCTAAGGTGTTGGCTAGGGGGAGGTATGGCGATGAAATCAGGTTGGCAAACTCGCATCAGAATTCTAGTGGTTTTTCTTGTGGCTCTTTTGGGGCTAGGAGGATACCAACCCGCAGGCATAGCAGCAACCCCGGCGGCGGAGGTCGTTCATCTGACTTTGTGGCAAGGAGTAAACCCACCACCCAATCGGGATGTCTTGCAAACTCTGGTCGATCGCTTCAACCAAACCCATACCAACGTTCAGGTAGATTCGATTTATGTGGGGCAACCTGACCAACAAATGCCGAAAATCTTGGCAGCAGTGGTTGGGAATGCAGCACCCGATATGCTCTGGTTTGCACCCATGATTACGGGGCAATTAGTCGAGCTAGATGCGATTCGCCCGTTAGATGATTGGTTAGCAACCTCACCTCTGACCCAACAGCTTGATCCCACCTTGCAGGCGACGATGGAACTGGAAGGCCATCAGTGGTCGGTTCCCTTTGGCACCAATAACGTCGGCATTTTTTACAGACCGAGTTTGTTTCAAGCTGCTGGAATTACCCAACTGCCCCAAACTTGGGACGAACTACGCCAAGTTGCCCAAACCCTGACTCGCGACTTGGATGGCGATCGCCGGATTGACCAGCATGGGATCTTGCTACCTCTAGGCAAAGGCGAGTGGACGGTGTTTAATTGGTTGCCGTTTATGTGGAGCGGTGGCGGCGAACTCACTCCTGCTGAGCAATCTGACCCCACAACGGTGAACTTAGCAAACTCAGGGGCGATCGCGGCTCTCCAGTTTTGGCGAGATTTACTCGATGATGGCTCGGCGGTTTTATCTCTCCCTGAGCGTGGCTACGAATTAGATGGCTTTCTGGCGGGTAAGGTCGCGATGCAACTCTCTGGCCCCTGGACATTAGGGCAACTGCAAGCCACCGGAGTCGATTTTGGCGTGATTCCCATCCCAACCCAAGCGACCAGAGCCACATCGAGTGGTGGCGAAAATCTCTTTATCTTTAAAACCACACCAGACCGGGAACGAGCTGCCTTTGAGTTTGCAGAATATGTGTTGAGCGAAGAATTCCAAACGCAGTGGGCACTAGGGACGGGATATCTCCCTGTGAATCTGCAAGCACGCCAGAATGCTACCTATCAAGAGTTTGTCGCTCAGCAGCCTGCGGTTCGGGCGTTTCTAGAGCAATCTCCTTACGGGCGATCGCGACCGATTTTCTTTGGCTACAACCGCGTCTCAGAATGTTTAGGACGAGCGATCGAAGCAGTGTTGCTGGGTAAAAGCACACCAACAACGGCCTTAACCGAGGCTCAGCGTCGTCTCAGCTTAACCTTTCACTAACCTGCTGCTAGTCAGTGTTGAGTTTAATAGTTGCACGATCAACATTACCTCGACTGACGATGAACTCTACTAACGCAGCAAGCTTACAGCCGCTCTCAAATGAATGCACCACGCTTGCAAATTCTTTAAGCCCCCTAAATCCCTCTTTCTGGTATGCCCTATCGGGCTTTATTCTGGGGGACTTTGAGTCTTGTTCCCCCCAAATTTGGGGGGCTAGGGGGGCGAGAACTGGCTCCAAATCGCAAGTCTCTCTTCAGGGTTTAACGGCGATTCTCCCTGTTGCTAGTGCCCTGTGTTCTTTAGTGCTGTCCTCATCTGCGATCGCTGGAGAGTTAATAGGACGCGCCGTTTTACCTGCCAGCACTTTTGCCCCTGGCCCCACTTCTGGTCAGTTGATTACAGGGGCTAATGGGGTGTCAGCGCCATTTGTCGGCAAGCAACCCGTCCAAGGGTTTTCTGCGGTTTTACCAGGGCCGAAACCGGGTACCTTCTTGGTGATGTCAGATAACGGTTTTGGATCTAAAGCGAATTCCCCCGATTACCTGCTGCGGGTGTATGCCGTTGAACCTGACTTTGCTGCTGGTCGCGTGTTTCCCGTCCACTTCAACACTGGCAGACGGTTGAGCCAATTTCATCGTCAAAGCTTCTTGCAACTTAGCGATCGCCGCAAGCAAATCGACTTTCCGATTGTGGCAGAGCAAAGTATCTATCCCGGCAGTACCTCCGCCAGCCAACCTCAAGGTATTCCAGTCCCGTCAACGATTAAGTGGCCCCGCTTGTTAACGGGTGGTGATTTTGATCTAGAGGCGTTTCGTCGAGCCAGTGACGGCACCTATTGGTTTGGAGATGAATTTGGCCCTTATCTGCTGCATGTCAGTGCAAATGGTCAACTGTTAGAAGCCCTGATTCCTCTGCCTAACTTTCTGAAACTGGGCGATCGCTATGAGGGATACAGAGGAGCGATCGCTCAGTTCGTCATTATCTACCAGCGCTTAACACCTGCTCAGCCGTCAATCTCAACTCTGGAAAGGTTGGAGAAACAATGGTCTGATCACCCTGAAACTGCTGAATTTCATACTCTCCATCCACAAGCTTACAAATAGAGAGGGTGGGCTGTTTGGGCTTTGTTAAAATCGGTCGCTGAGCAACTTGATGCACTTACTATGTACAAATTTGCTGCCGCTTCAAAGCATGAGGTGATCGTGTTCGGGTCTGCCCGTCCTGGATATAGTCACGAGCAAGTAACCGAGTGGATTGAATTTATGCAGAATCGGGATATCAAGCGTATTTGCTGTTTGCTTCCTGAATCTCAACTGACTCGCTATGTCAATCTACTTGAGAATTACCGACGAACCTTTGGCCTCAACCACGTATGTTGGGCACCAATCGAGGATTTTCACTTTGCTACCCCCGGAATTCTCATCGACCAAATATTGCCGTTCTTAGCGATCGCTAATCAGAATGATGAAAAAGTTGTGGTTCATTGCTCTGGCGGAGTCGGGCGTACGGGACACGTTTTAGCAGCTTGGCTTGTGGCTGGACGAGGATTCTCTAACAAAGCTGCGATCGATGCTGTTAGACAAACTGGGAAAAATCCCTACGAAGCAGTGATCGCTGCCCCATTCCAAGGACGCAATCCGTGGAAAGTTGCTACGGAACTCAACCTGCTACTAGATGAATGTAATCAATTGAGAGGTAAGCTATCTTGACTCATATACCTAAGACAGAACTAAACGAAATTTTATTTGAGGGGCGATCGCTGAGTGTAATAAGGGTAACTGAAAGCATGGTGTATGTATCGGCTACAACCATTGGTGATGTTTACTCTAGGTTGTTATGTCTAACTGCCAAGTCTCTTTTATCCTTTCTGCACTCAGCACAGTTCCACTTTAATCCTACTCGGTTGTTCGCAATTGCCCCTTGATGCCTTAACTTCACCCACCCAAAAAACAACTTCAACATTTACAGCATCTTCTTCCGAGAAAGGAGAAGCTTATGGAATCTCAGTCTTGATTTTTCAGACTAATGCATCTATCTTTACGGCTGTTTTTAATTCAAATGTTTTATTGTTGAGAAATAGCCAAAAGCTGTCAAAAATACGGTTTTTTTTGGGTATTTCTTCCATTCGGCTATATTTAATTAGAGTTTATTATCGATAATTGTCATAGTAATTAGGGAAGCCTCAAATATAGGGACACTCAGAATATTATTAAGCTCTTGTAAATTTTACTGCAAGGCACTGTTTTGCTAATGCCAGTAAAACAGTTGCAGCTTAAGTTGGTGCTACAGCTCCTTCTGGGTATATTAGGTAAGAGCCAAATATCAAGTCTTTACTTAAATACACATGTTGCCTAATCAGAACAGTTTTGTAACTATTGCTAGCAATGGCGAGATTCACGTTTCTGCCCGATCAGCAGCAGAAGCCAAAATTGCCATCAAAGAACTGAAGCTGAAGAAG
>CBIHQL010000432.1:0-4318 GCA_966211855.1 uncultured bacterium | reverse complement strand
AGTTAGAGAAAGCAGACAGCGATCTCAGCAGCAGATGTGACCTTCGCTAGAGGTTGAGATCGGAAAGCTCTACGTATGCTCTACAGGTATTGGCGAAATTTTGACCAGCCCAAAAAATAAGAGCGATTCTATGAAATTGCTCTAAGCCTTAACCATAGGTACTTTGGGCTGTTGTCTCCCAAATCGGGAATTTAATTTCCCCAAGCTAGCCCGACAGTGCTGAGCTATTAAAGGAGTTTTCCAGTGAAAAATTTAGTAACGTTTGTGCGACGGTTACCTTTACGCCAAATTTTAACCGTGTTTCTAGCCAGTGTAATGCTAGTTGTTACGACTGCTTGTAACAACGGCGACCAAATGGGTGCGCGGCCCAACAACCCACCTGTGCAAATGGGTGGCAACAACAACCCCCATACCCAGGGCGGCGACGGCTATACCCAATATAAAATGAGCACCGACCCTCAAGTCAAGAAGGCTCAAGGCGATCGCGCTGATCGGCAACTGGTAGCTCCTCAATTAATTGCTGCCACCATCGATAGCAACGCTGGCGATCTACTCTACCCCGGTGACAACGCCAACAACACCGCAAATCCTGCGATTGGGCCTCGGGGTCAACAAGCGCTGCAAAAGCAAACCCAACAGTTTCCCAAGCAGCGTCAAACCGTAATCGATCGCAGCGATCCCAACCAAAAAATTCTCGAAAGAGTAGGTGAGCAATTTAAAGACGCTTCCGAGTTTTTGAATGATACCGGTGATGCAGCAGTGCAGCGACCAGAAATGCAGCCTAACCCTTCTATCAATCGGAATTCCTCTGTAAATCGCTAATTTTTGCAGACTCCGCTCACCATGTCCCTCTCTAGAGCGAAATGGAGGGGATCCAGCTCAAATGTCAGTTGGAGTCTGATCAAGCTCGTTTTGAAAGATTCAACAAAAAATGGAGTAACGCCATGAAAAAATTAATCTCTGCAATTAGAAACATCCGCATGAGTCAAGTTCTGGCTGTGTGCTTGGCTGGCTTTTTGATGTTCTTTAGTACTGCTTGCAGCGGCAGTGCTCAAGCAAAAGATAGTGCTGGTTTTCAACGCTCTAGCAATAGTGCTGAACAAGGTATCCCTGGGCACCGTCAGCAAAGCTATAAAGGCGGCATGAACGGTTACAGCGATGTTGACGCTCGTTACAACAAAGGAACCCAGGACAGAACTGCAACTCAAGCGAAAGGGCTAATTGACAACGCTGAACGTAATGTCATTGACCAAACCGATGATGTCGGCACCAATACTCGTCGTATCCTTGACAAGAAAGGTGAAAACGCCGAGAACTTTGGTCAAAACGTTAAGCAAGACACCCGTGCACTGGGTCGCAAAACTGAAGGAACCGCTGAAGAACTAGGCGATGCAGCAGCACGCGGTCAACGCAATCTCCGCCGCAATCTAGAAAAAGCGGGTGACAACGTTTCTGATCGGGCTGAAGAAATGAGCGATCGCGCCACCAATGCCACTCGTGATGCTGGCGAAAAAGTGGTTGGTAACGTGAAGCAGGCGGCTGACAATGCTGCTAGCTCTGTGCAATCCAACAGCCGGAACCGCGCTTAGTCGCTCAACAGGCTTGAATTGAGTCACCGAAGTCAAGAGTCGTCTTTGAACTAACACGACCAACCTCGCTGATCACCCCCCTTAAACCAGGGGGTTATTTTTATGTTTTAAGTGATTGACTCGCGATCGCTGGAGTTTTGGCACCAGAGCTAGGGTTTTGCTCATACCAAGTTTGCAAGGCTAAGCGGTGTACCTCTCGCCACGGTAAATCATGTTGTTGGGCAAGTTGGGCGCAATCTTCGTATTCCGGCTGGACATTGGCGATCGCTCGATCTGCGCCAGAACCGCTCCAAGCAATCTTGACTCTTACTGGCCCATACGCAGTCTCAACGGAGGCGATCGCCCGCTCCAAAATCACCCGTTGTTGAGTCGAGCGGCGAATTCCTAAGGTTGTGGTTTCTCGAAATAGAATAGCTTCACACTTAGCGGCTTGCCCTGGGTGGCAAATGACTGTTAGTAGGGTGCCGGGTCGTGACTTCTTCATGCCGACTGCTTGCGTAAACACATCGAGTGCCCCTGCCGCTAACAAAGCATTGAAGACATAGCCGATCGCTTGTGGGTTGAGGTCGTCTACTTGCGTTTCTAAGATTGTGACGGTCTCTAGGGTGGATGACTTGGAAGAATTGACAGCCGACAAATTTTCAGGTGGAGTGTCTACCGAAGTTGGAGACGTAGCGATCGCAGGTGTGATGCCTGGTTGAGTCTGTGGTAGCTGAGCAGAAGCAGGATTCGCGAAACTGAATACCTGGCTTGTCTCAGCTTCACCCTCTCCCTCACCGACCCACAAACGGAGAATATTTGGAATCTTGAGATTGCGCGACCCTGCCCCTAACCCAACTTGGTGCAGCACCATCGCCGGAGGAGGGCCAAAGCGAGTGGCTAAGGTTACGGCGATCGCGGCTCCTGTGGGTGTCACCAGTTCACGATTCAAACCATTGTGGTAGATCGGCACCGAACGGGTTTCCCAGAGCTTCATGACTGCGGGAGTCGGGACAGGTAACAAGCCATGCGCTGCCTTAATCAGCCCGCCACCCGTCGGCATTGCTGAGCAATACAGTTCATCTATGTTCAGCCAATCTAGCCCTAAACAAGTGCCCACAATATCAACGATCGCGTCGGTGGCTCCCACCTCATGAAAGTGGACTTGATCAGGGGTAACCCCATGCACAGCACCCTCTGCTGCTGCTAAACGCCGGAAAACCGCCAAGCTCCAAGCTTCAGCCTGAGGAGGAAGTTTCGCTGACAAAATTAGTTGCTCGATCTCCGGTAGATTGCGTCCGTGAGCGTGTTCTCCACTAGAGGGGGCATGGGTGTGCTCAGCCGTTGGTACAACCTCTACAGTGTCAGGGTGAGGGTGTACGTGGTGATGATTGCGATCGCCGTGATGGTGGTTGTGGGGCGCGTGATGATGGGTTTGCTGAGAATGATGATTGTGGGTGGGATGAGTCGTTGTGGGCAGATGATCAATTGCAGAATGAAATGGCGCAAAAGTGTTTGGCTCGTTCGGTTCTTCTAAATCAGAGGTGCTCTTGTCTGAGTCAGAAGCGATCGCCGCCACTAAATCAACATGAAACTTTGTAGCCTGCTGACCATTCCGCAACACTGGCTCTGTCCACAAACGATATTCTTGCGAGATCCCTAGACGAGCGAGCTGTTCAACCAAATACTCCAAGGGCACACCCGCATGCACCAGCGCCCCTAAACACATATCTCCCGCAATTCCTGTTGGACATTCCAGGTACGCTAGTTTTTTCATAACTCATCCGTTCCGCCAACTGGCACAGTTAAAAAAATCCCACCGATTTCAGAATGCCACGAACGGTTGGGTAATTGCAGGGTTTGAGCTAGGTCTCTAGTCGTTCGGCAGAGCCATAGTGAGCCAATTAGTTTTAGGCTAGGGGTGGATTGGTTAATAGAGTGGGGTTTGGAGGCTCAATGGCAACTCTGTATACAGTTCATCCGGATACGCCTCAAGCCCGGCGGATAGAAGAGATTAAGGAAGCATTGCAGCGGGGGGCCGTAATGCTTTACCCCACAGATACGGTGTATGCAATTGGGTGTGACTTAAATGCCAAAGCAGCGGTAGAGCGAGTCAGACGAATCAAGCAGCTATCCAACGACAAGCCGTTAACATTCTTGTGCTCGTCTCTCTCGAATATCACTGAATACGCCTACGTCAACGATCCCGCTTATCGGATGATGCGGCGGCTGATTCCGGGGCCTTATACCTTCTTGCTACCTGCAACCAAGTTGGTGCCTCGGTTGGTGATGAGTCCAAAGCGGAAGACAACTGGCATTCGGGTGCCCGATCATGCTGTGTGCCGAGCCCTGATCGAGGCATTGGGCAACCCAGTGATTTCAACTTCAGCACGACCCATCGAAGAAGAGAGTAACGGCAAAGTCGCTAAAGTGAGTTCTGGGCGATCGCGGTTTGAGCTATTCGATCAGTTTGACAAATTGGTTGACCTGATTATCGACGATGGCACCGAACCGGGATATCAAGTCTCGACCATTTTAGATCTGACCGAAGAGGAACCAATTGTGACGCGCAAGGGTCTGGGATGGGAAGCGGTAACTGCTTGGGTCGCAGAAGTCGGTTAAATTTTTAACCACTCTCAAAACCAATTCACCAATTGTCCACTTCGATGAAGCGATTGGGGATGGGCTAACCAGGGCGATCGCAGCGGGTCAAAAATCTCTAAAGCTTTACAGAATAAGGATTTGACCCC
>CBIHQL010000431.1:0-4324 GCA_966211855.1 uncultured bacterium | reverse complement strand
GTTTTTCGCTATCAGCCGATCTACAACTTGGCTTCTGGAGAAGTCAACGGTTACGAGTGCTTAGCCCGGGCTCCTGGCGATCGCGACCAATTTTTTAATGGGCAGCAGATCATTGACGCAGCGCTCTCAACCCAGTCTACAGAAGCGTTTGACAGCCTAGCCCGCGAAACCTGCATCAACGCGATTGCCCAGGTCAACAACGGTCAGACTTTTTTCATTAATGTGTTACCCAACGCGTTGCTAAAAGGCCCTCAGTCTTTGGAGCGCAACTTTCAGCAGGTGCTAGATCTGGGGTTAGAACCCAAACAAATTATTTTTGAGCTGACCGAGGTCGAAACCCTGGCCCAGCAACCCGAACTGATTCATGTGATTAATCGGATGCGTGAACAGGGGTTTGGGATTGCTGTTGATGATCTGGGGGGCTGTGCAGCAATTGACCACTATTGCATGGCCTTTCAACCCGATGTGATCAAGCTCGATCGCCGACTCATTCAAGGGTGTAGCCGACTATCGTTGCAACAACTTCTCCTGAAAAGCTTGTTGTATTCTGCTCACGAACTCGGAATTTTGGTGGTAGCCGAAGGGCTAGAAGATGCCGAGGATATTGCTTTTTGCCGCGAGATTGGCGTTGATTTGGGTCAGGGCTTTGGCTTGGGTCGCCCCGATGCGATCTTGCAACAAACTCGCTTAGATGTCTTACGGTTTCCGGTGCCGACTCAGTTACAGCCAGTCGCGATCGCCACACAGACAATGCCCAAGGTGAGCCAATTTGTACTTCGCAAACGTCGCCTCAAACGGGCTCTCAACTGTATCTAACTGTGTCGCTTTTCTAAGAATTTAGTTTACAAACCCCCGATCGCCCAGCAGGATTGATAGCTTAGCTGCGTAAGGTGTCATCGCGAGGGGCAACAGCTTTGACGGGCGGACTGACGGATGCGGTGCAAAATGCGATCGCAACAATGATCAAGAACTGGATGGATGGGCATCCCTTCTGGGCGTGGTTGGTCAGTCATCCGTTTTGGTCGTTAGGGCTGGTGTTTGTTGTTTTAGTGTTGCTGCGCGGGCTATTGGGTGCGATCGCCCACTTTGTTGAGCAAGTATGGCTAGCAATTTTGCGATCGCCGCTAGTACTCAGCAAATGGTTGTTGGGGCTGGGTACCAAGTCATTTCACCTGGCGATCGCCGAAAAACGAGAAGGCGATGCCAAACAACAACGGCTCACCGAGATTGTGAATCGCTTGGAAATGCTGAAGCAAGAACAAAGCGAACTCTTACAAGAAGTTAAAACGTTGTTAGGTTCAGAACAAGCAAATCTGTAGAGCAGGCAGGATGCCTGCTCGTGGACAAGATGTCCGCACTACGTCTTACATTTAATCTCACCAGACTACTTAATTTAGGGCGATCGCTGCTAAAAATGCCCTGAGCAGGGGACTGTAGAGCTTTATGATCATGCTTGGAGAGACTAAAGTTTTGCGATCGCTTTAGGGATTTGAGATGTCGTTGAGTTCTACGGTTACAGTCACGGTTCCGGCTACCACTGCCAATATTGGGCCAGGGTTTGATTGCCTGGGGGCAGCCCTGACGCTCTACAACCACTTTCAATTTACCCAACTTCCTAACAGTGCAAAATCGCCGCTGCAAATCACGGTGGAAGGAGTAGAAGCCGATCGCGTCAACACCGATCCTAGTAATCTGGCTTACCAAGCCTTTGTCAAGCTCTACGAACATCTGGGGCGCACACCACCCCCCGTTCACATCCATATTCAGTTAGGGGTGCCTTTGGCGCGGGGTCTGGGCAGCTCAGCTACAGCCATTGTGGGTGGCTTGGTGGGTGCCAATAATATTGCGGGCTTACCCCTGTCTCAAACCGAGGTGATGCAACTCGCGATCGCCATGGAAGGTCACCCCGATAATGTTGTTCCGGCTCTGATCGGTGGTTGTCGGCTCGCAGCTACCAACCCCACAGGCCATTGGGAAATTTGTGAAATTCCCTGGCATAGCAATATCGTGCCCGTGGTAGCAATTCCCAACTTCGAGCTATCAACAGCAGAAGCGCGGCGTGTTTTACCTGCTGACTATAGTCGGGCCGATGCAGTGTTTAATACGGCTCACCTGGGTTTATTAGTGCGAGCGTTAGAATCGGGCAATCAGCAGTGGTTACGAGCTGCTTTACAAGATCGCATCCACCAACCCTATCGCCAGACCCTCATTCCTGGTTATGCAGCGGTGCAAGATACCGCGATCGCAGCCGGGGCTTATGGCTTAGTCATTAGTGGTGCTGGGCCGACGTTGTTAGCCTTGAGTGATGCCCAACAAGCCATGAATGTTGAAGCCGCGATCGCTAACGCCTGGGCAGAACAAGGCATCACACCCCTGGTGCAAGCTGTGCAGATTGACACAGCCGGAGCGATCGCCATCATCGAACCGATGGGTGCCTAACCTGACGATTGATCCACTAAACGAGATTTTCGTAACGCGATCGTAACGCAAGTCATAGAGAGGACTCCGCTGCACGATACAATCAGGGCGATCGCAAGGATGCACAGGGCGTTTCAGTCACCCGAAAAGCTGGGCAACTTGAAAGCAGTAAGAAGTCGGGTGAATTGCTGAGCCTGAGTCCTTGCTAAGTTCCCCTGATCGTACGAGGCAGTTCGGTGAGCGTTCCTAACCTGGCTGAGCAAGACCGCATTCTTGCCGCCATTGACATTGGCACTAATTCAATTCACATGGTCGTGGTGCGGGTGCAGCCAACCTTGCCCGCATTTAGCATTATCGCCCGCGAAAAAGATACCGTTCGGTTGGGCGATCGCGACCCCAAAACTGGAGAACTAACGCCCGCTGCCATAGATCGGGCGATCGTAGCCTTGAAGCGCTGCAAAGAGATTTCTCAAACGCTCAACGCCGAGCAAATTATTGCCGTAGCCACCAGTGCGGTACGAGAATCTCCGAACGGTCAAGATTTTCTCAAACAAGTCGAAGCCGAAGTAGGGATTATCGTCAATTTGATCTCTGGCCCCGAAGAAGCCCGCCGCATCTACCTCGGTGTGCTCTCTGGCATGGAGTTTGACAACCAACCCCATGTGATTATTGACATTGGCGGCGGCTCAACCGAACTGATCTTGGGCGATGGTCACGAACCCCGCACCCTCAGCAGCACCAAAGTTGGGGCAGTGCGGCTCACGGCTGAATATGTCACCACCGACCCCATCAGCCCAACCGAGTTTCAAGCCTTGCAAGCTTACATTCGGGGGATGCTAGAGCGACCGGCTGAAGAACTTCTGGCTCATCTCGCCCCTGGAGAAGTGCCTCGATTGGTGGGCACCTCTGGCACTGCCGAAACCGTAGCCATGCTCCACGCCCGCGAAAAATTGGGCATGATTCCTGACCCTTTAAATGGTTACCAGGTCACTCTCACTGACCTCAAGAGTTTGGTCAATCGCCTACGCAAACTGACTTATGCCCAACGAGCTGCCTTTCCAGGGATGTCAGAGCGTCGAGCCGAGATCATTCTGGCTGGGGCATTGATTTTGCAGGAGGCAATGACCCTATTGAGGCTGGACTCATTTACGATATGTGAGCGAGCCTTGCGAGAAGGTGTAGTCGTCGATTGGATGCTAACCCATGGTCTAATTGAAGACCGTCTCCGCTACCAAAGCTCAGTGCGTCAACGCAGTGTCATGCGCATTGCCCGCAAATACAAAGTTAATTTGGAGTACAGCCAACGCATTGCCGAATTTGCGGTCAGCTTGTTTGACCAAACTCAGGGCAAGTTGCATCACTGGGGGCAAGAAGAAAAAGAACTACTCTGGGCAGCGGCAATTTTGCACAACTGCGGTCATCACGTAAACCATGCAGCTCATCACAAGCATTCTTACTACCTGATTCGCAATGGTGACTTGCTGGGCTTTACCGAAATTGAAATCGAAACGATCGCCAACTTAGCTCGCTATCACCGCAAAAACAGCCCCAAGAAAAAGCACGACACTTATCGCAACCTGACCAGCAAAAAACATCGCCGCGTCGTTGAACAACTTAGTGCGCTATTACGAATTGCAGTGGCGCTCGATCGCCGTCAAATTGGCGCAGTACACCAGGTACGGTGTGAGTTGCGGCCTGAAGCCCAAGCATTGCACTTGTGGTTGCAGCCGACTCAACCCGGTGATGACTGCGCGTTGGAGTTGTGGAGCGTTAACTACAAGAAAGGCACCTTTGAAGCTGAATATGGCCTCAAACTTGTACCCCAGATAGAAACCGCGCCCCTAGAGATGTCAGCCACGACTGAACGAGGTTAAGATTGACTATTCTGCCGCTGCCATTGCTTGAA
>CBIHQL010000430.1:0-4329 GCA_966211855.1 uncultured bacterium | reverse complement strand
CCCTATTCTGACTCTACTTATCTACCCGTACAGGTAGTGCAGTATCTAGAATCTCCATCAGTAGATCCAGACGAGAAGGGCGCGTCAGGAAAGGCACTAAGTTAGGTAGGCTGTAGTAGTCTCCGGCGAAGGTGAACGTTTCTACAGGGGCTTGCTGCTGCTTCAGTTGGGTCTCTAGCCAGTTGTAGTAAGTGCCAACTCGGACAATCACCACATTGGGCATCACCCCCAACTCTCGGCAATAGGTCTTGTAAGCCTCACCAAAGTAAGGAGCCGCGTTCTCACCCTCGTCCGTGACGATGATGATCTGGTCAACAATTTGACGCTTCTTCCGCATCGCCTCCAGCGCACAACCGATACTAGTGCTGCTGCCTGCCTTGATGTGCTGGAAAGCCCGCTCCCAGTCAGTCAGCTCCTTGCCCTGCGCAATCACAGGATAGGGAAGAGTGTCGAAGGCATAGACAAACAGATCGGCCTCAGTGATACCAGAGATCAGCGCTGCCAGCCGCTTACCCAGCTCGATCGCGTTCTCCATCGAACCTGACTTGTCTACGAACAGAGCCGTCGGACGGTTAATTGTACCGCGCCGCTTCACCTGCTCATTTGTCACCTTCTCCAACCGCGCAACTGTGTCTTCATCTAGATCTACAGCATCCGCAGCCACTTGTGCCTTAAATGCGGCAACCCGTGTCCCCTGAGCTGCCTGATCCAGCTTGGCATCAATCAATGCCTTCACCTCCGTGTGATCCATTGCTCCTCTCACCTTGAGAGACTTGAGGTTGTTGATCACTTCCTGAGGGGACATGCTGTTGATCAGCGCCACCAGAACCGTAGGAGTCAGTTGCTTAATCGCACCAATGGCGATCGCATAGGGTAGATTAAACTCCACAATCAACCGTGCCTGTTCTGCCGCACTGGTAGTCTTAGCAAGCTGCTTCAACACATCTGCCAGAGAACCGACAGGAGGCTGATCGCGGAACAGAATCGCATTGGCCCGCTCACTAGGCTTGATATGCAGCGACGCATATAGGTGCTTCATCGCCTTCCGACCCCGTAGAGCTGCGCGATCGAACAGAACAGGATTGCTCTCCCGTACCTTCAGATAGCGTTGCACCGCAGTTCGAGCGGAACGAGGCAGCTTGTTTCGGTGCTGCTTCATGAAGTCCACCACCCGTGCTACCTGATAAGGAGGAAACTCTTGCAGCATGATGAATCCTGCATCCCGGTGTTCCGTCAAATCGCTAGTGAGGAGATGGGCGACAAAAACTTCTTTGTGATCGCGCACATCACCATTACGGTGATACCAGACTGCCAGATGCCCGTAGAAGATCGGGTCAACTTCTACAAATAATTGGTGGATTTCTGCCACTTGCTCCAGTTTGCGGTGAGGCGTGGTGAGCAAGCTATTGAGCATCTCCAGCCGCAGATCTCGTTCGGCGTTGTTCATGGTCGTATCCTCCTTGTTAATAGTCAGGAGGCGATCGCCGCAGTGCATGGCAAGTAGATAACCGCGCAAGTCAGAAGAACGAAGTTCACAATTTCTTGTACCCAAAACAAGTGTGTATGTATGTTCTTCCCGTTAGGGCGCGGCGATCGCGTCAAAAAAGTAGATATGAATCTGAGTCTGTAAGCTTCTGTGATCAGGGCACGGCAATCACTACCTGTTAAAAAGATGAGTGAGGAACCGAGACTGGTTGTGTGTGCCCTTTAGAGAGTTGATCGGCCTGACGAGTGGTTTCAGGTAGCCGATATTGAGGCGCACATTGCAAGACAAAGGCGATCGCGCTATTTAAGCTAATGCGGTGTCCCACAGAAACATAAACAGGTTTGACCTTTGCCTGAGTGCGAACCACAGCACAGCTCCAATGACTTCTCCTGCATCATAGATAGGTTGCCAAGCCCCTCGATGTTCTGCGAGAGGTTCGTGCTCTCCGATGTAAGGCGTTTTTGCCACGCCGATCGCAGGTAAACCACTGACAATTCCCAAATGACAGGCAAATCCACAACGGCGTGGGTGGATGTATCCATTGCCATCACATAAGAGGAGATCGGGAGAAGCCTTTAAGCTCGCAAGTGCTTCCATCACGACTGGAACTTCCCGAAACGCCAGTAATCCTGGAACATAAGGAAAGGTGGTTGGGCGACGAATCACCACAGATTCTTGCACTGTGAGGTCAGGGAACCGCAGAACTGCGATCGCGGCACAGGCAATACTATCATCTTCCTCAAATCCCACATCGACTCCAGCAACCGTCCTCACGCTACCAAAGTCATCTTCCTGCACCACCAATTTGCGTAACTCTTCCTGAAGGGCGATCGCGTCTTCAGGTGTTGCTACAGGAGTTGTCAATAGAGGCTGGTGCATGGGGAAACCTCCCTGAGAGCAAGAAAAATTTGAGGAATTGACCGACTCTAGCACGACAAAAGATCACTTCATGCAAGTTGAAAAAGCTGTTGTTCATAGACAGGATTTGAACCTGCGACACCTTTCTTATAAGGAAAGTGCTCCACCACTGAGCTAGTATGTAAGCTTTTTCGATCAGGGCACGAAGTGGAAAGATTATTTAACCGTAAACTGCTTCAGGACGGATGATCAAATCTCCACTCGGACGGCGATCGACTACATAAGCAGAGAGCCGATTTGCTTGAACATCGAGATGTTGAGAGATCCGTTCTTTGACGGCAACATCATTCATGCCTGCGGTAATGCCCAGCTGATTTTCTGTGAGGTCGAGCGATCGCCCTTCAAAGCGAATATGAACCATTGCCATCACCTCCCATTTATGTTTTTCTTCACGTTTCATTTCATGTCATAAACATAATACAACGTACTACAAGTTGTCAACAAAATACTACAACTTTTTGGTTCGAGGGCGCGATCGCAAGTTTCCGCCCATTCACAGCGAAGCAGTTACAGTTGTAAAGCTTAAGACAGTCTAAAAAGTGTCACTACCCCTCCCCTATAGTTTCGTAATCATCCCTTAAGCTTGCTCTGGGGTTGAGCAATCATCTAACTCAATCACCAATCATCAGGGGGCAACGCTTATAGCCGTTGTTGAAGGTAAAGTCACTTTCACTATGAATCAAGTACTTCCTCTCTCTTGGTCAGCAACCGAGGTTACGACACCTCCAGCTATGGCTCCTGTTGAGCAACTATCTAACGAAGAGTTGGTCTTACGGTGCCAACGAGGGCTACAACCAGAGAGAGCTGCCTTTGCTGAACTCATGCGGCGGCACCAGTCTTACGTTGAAAGATTTCTGTGTCATTTAGCTCCCGATTGGCAAGATCGTGCTGACATCGCTCAAGAAGTCTGGATTCGGGTATACCGCAAGATTCACCACTTGCAAGAACCTGCCAAGTTCCGGGGCTGGCTCAAAACCATCACCACCAACCTGTTTTATGATGAGTTACGCAAACGCAAGCGGGCTCGTTATACGGTTTCTCTAGATGCACCCCATCGCTTCCAAGATGTTGAGCTGGATTGGGAAATCGCATCACCCCTGCCTAGCCCAGACGAAAAGCTCAGCACGCAAGAGTTTTACAGCCAGCTACAACAAGCGATCGCAGAGTTGCCCGAAGTATTCCGCACCGCGATCGTCTTGCGAGAAATCCAAGGGATGGCCTACGAAGAAATTGCCGAACTCACGCAAGTGACGCTGGGCACAGTAAAATCGAGAATCGCTCGCGGTCGTCAGCGTCTTCAAGACCAACTGCAACCTTACATGGGCATCTAATCAATGCTGTAGATGTTGCATTGATCGTTACCTATTACCTATCCAAAATTACTCTCCTTAATCACCGCGATCGCTCCTCTAGCTAGAAGAGAGAGCGATATTTTTTTCTGAACCTGTGATCTAATCAAGTGTCATAAAAACGGTGGTACAGTAAGCTGTAAAAGTTCAGTTTCCAAGAAAGTAGACTATACAGGGGTATAAAGTAGCTACTAAGCTCTTTATTCTCATCATTTTTTAAGAGAATGCTAATCCCAAAAAGTATCTACTACTAATTGGGTGCTGAAAGATCGTATCGCTCTTCTTCTGGCAGAGGATGGGTGGATGCAGTTAGTTTAGGCAGAGGAGTATAATTGCTTAGGATGGACAGTGCCGCAAGCCAGACTTATGTTCCCCTCATCTTGATCGTTGATGATGAGCGGTTGATGCGTCTACAACTGTCACAGTCAATGACTCAAGCAGGATACCGAGTGCGTGCGGTAGCAAACGGTCAAGAGTGCCTAGCGCTTTTCTCTCAATTGCAACCAGATATGGTTTTGCTTGATGCCATTATGCCTGTGCTCGATGGCTTTACTTGCTGCGCTGAACTACAAACCC
>CBIHQL010000429.1:0-4351 GCA_966211855.1 uncultured bacterium | reverse complement strand
GTTTGTGGCGGTCAACGGTCAGACGTTCTTCGAGAAGCTGTATGGTTTCTTCGGCAACAATATGAGCCGCGTCTACTGGAGCGGGAGAAATGCGATCGCTCGGGTCGATGGGTTGAGAATTACGAATTGGAGTTTCCATAGGAGTTTCAGGGTAAAGAAAAGTGAAACGTTGAAAGTGGTCAACAAGGAGAGCCCAAGAGCAAGAAGCAGACAGAGCCTTTAACCCTGCCTGCTGTCTGTGTTGGTTATGAGGCTCAAAAGGGATGCACTCAGTCCGTAGGGGGGCGCGACTGTTTAACGGCGAGGATTGCCAGGATTGCGGTCAATTCTGGGGTTGCCTTGCGTATTGATATCGAGTTCTTCACGCCGGATTTCGTCTTGAGCATTCACCGTGTCACGCTCAACTTCTTTGCGAATGTTGACTTGATCACGAACGAACGCTTCCTTGTGGACATCAGCGGTTTCTTCGTAGACTTCCATGCGAGCCACTTCGCCTTCTCGGAAATTGGTATCCCCCGGCTTTACAGGTCGCCCGATTTGATCAGGGTTGGTGCGCTCAATCACAATTCGCTCTCGCTCTACCGGGACAGCAACCCGGGCTGTGTCAGTGGTCACTCGCTTACCAACTGAAACTTCACCTGTTTTCTGGCGGTATTTTTGAGCGACGAGCCGTTCTTCATAGAGCCGCAGAGTTTGGTGATCGCGATCGTTCATACCGTAGAGCTCAGGTTCGTGCTCATAACGGTAATTATCTTGCGTATAAGCCGCTGCTGGTCGAACAGGCTGAGCAGGTTGAGCGGTGCGATAGGTTTCTTGACGAAGATAGGGGTCTTCCAGGGCTGCTGAAGTTTCTAGGGGAGCTGAAGATTCAAGGGGTGCTTCAGCTTCGACTCTAGGAGTCCGATAAACTCCACGAACCCGTTCTTCGTAGCTGTAGTCAACGGTCATATCGTCGTGATATTCAGGCAGATTTTGCACCTGTTCTTTGCTCAGACCGATGGTATAAATGCGTTGAGCACGCGGGTCGCTGCGGAATCGACCGACGGGCAGCAAGACTTTCTTGCCAAAGACCCAAAAACCAGTGTCGAGCACGAGATAGCGGAATTGCCCGTTGTCATCGACGAGAACGTTATGAATACTGCCAACCTTTTCATCGCGTTCGGTGTAGACATCAAGACCTTTAACGTCGTTACCGTCAAACAATTCGTCTCGGTAGTTGGGATAAAAATCGTTGAGTTTGTAGAGAGCCATTAGTTTGCTCCTGTGAAACGACAAGGGGGCGATCGCCACGCCTCTGCCTTCTGCTGGCGGTTGGGCAATGCAGCGGGGCGATCGCGAGTAAGAAGGAGACTAAATTCGCCAAGTTGGGTTAACGGCGATCGCGCTTCTGACCCGTCCGGTCAATAATTTCTTGACCCGTCCCTTCAACATCTAGCTCTTCGCGGCGGATTTGCTCTTGAGCATTAACGGTTTCGCGCTCAACTTCCTTGCGGACATTGACTTGCTCACGTACGAAAGCTTCTTTATGCACGTCTGCTTGCTCTTCATAAACGTCAACGTGAGCTACAGTACCTTCTTGGAAGGCAGCCTCACCAGGAGCGACTGGGCGACCTACAGCATCGGTATTGGTGCGCTCAATGATGACTCGTTCTTTCTCAACTGGAACTTCTACACGGGCAGTTTCGGTTTCAACATGCTTCCCAACGCTAACTTCTCCGGTCTTTTGACGACGCTTATTAGCAATCAACCGTTCTTCGTAGAGGCGGATGGTTTGGTTGCGATCGCCTAAGTCATATAGACCTGGCTCTTGGCGGTAATCGTAGATGTCTTGATTGGTAGTCTGAGCACTGGTGGCAGCAGTGGTAGCCCCTGTGGCTGTGGAGGAGCGATATACGTGGCGGACTTGGTCTTCGTACTTGCGATCGACCACCATGTTGTCGCGGAATTCGGGCAAGCTTTCGACTTGTTGCTTGGTCAAACCATCTACATAAACGCGGCGTTCACCACTATTAATGTGAGCTAGACCAATGGGGAGTAGTACTTTTTTACCAAGCACCCAAAAACCAGTATCAACAATCAGATAGCGAAAGCGGCCTTCTTGCTCGTCTACTAAAATGTCTTGAACAGAGCCAATCTTGTCGCCACCTTGGGTGTAGACATCAAAAGATTTAATGTCGTTCTCGTTCGACTGTTCGCGATAGTCTGGATAGTATTGATCAATCTTTACAAGTGCCATTTGTTTTTTCCTCTCTTTTATTAAGTTGTCATCACTGACCCCTCCAGGCTAAGCAGATTACTGATACTCCTCATCTCTCGTGCGACTGACTTCTAGAGATTTAGTAGATGTTGAAATGCCATCTCTAGCTTGCCGAGAGGCTGACAGGCTGTCTTTAACTTCTTAAGAATTAACATTGATGAGAATAATTGTTTTATTCCGTAATCCTGCTTGGCAAAAGTTGTTGATTAGGTGTTTCTCGAAGTCTTTGAATGAAAGATACAATTGAAGAAATTGAAATTTTGAATTAGCAGTTATTACTTCAACTTCAACTTGGGTTGAAATGATGGAGTTGTGCCACTTAAGTTGTATTTATTTGGAAAGATATTTCGCTAATCAACTGAGACGACTCTGTTAATACCTCTTGTGAGTGATTTGTGGGCTGTGACGATTTAGAGGATATGTCTGAGCACTTCTGGTTGTCTCAACTAAAGCAGCATCGAGCGATCGCCGTGGTGCGAGCAACTGATTGGCAGGTTGGGCAACAGATGGCCCAAGCAGTGGCTACGGGTGGCATGAAGCTCATTGAGGTGACCTGGAATAGCGATCGCGCGGCTAGTTTAATTGCCCGGTTACGGTCTGAGTTACCTGATTGTCTAATTGGGACAGGTACATTGCTCAATCGTGATCATGTCCAAGCAGCGATTGCAGCGGGTGCTCAGTTTTTATTTACTCCCCATGTAGATATCGGTTTAATTCAGTTAGCGCTCGATCGAGAGGTGCCGATAGTACCAGGGGCGCTTTCTCCCACCGAAATTGTCACAGCGTGGCAGGCAGGAGCAAGCAGTGTGAAAGTGTTTCCAGTGCAATCTCTAGGGGGGCCTGAATATATCCGCAACTTGCAGGGGCCATTAGGACAAATTCCCTTAATTCCTACGGGCGGGGTAACGATCGCAAATGCCAAAGCGTTTCTTGAGGCGGGGGCGATCGCAGTGGGGTTAGCGGGGCATCTATTTCCTCGCTCAGCCGTATTGGCGGGAGATTGGGAAGCGATCGCTGCTCAGGCTCGTCAACTCAGGCAACAGCTTACCTCAGAGCAGTTATCCTAAAAGTGGAGAAAAACATCTGTTCCCGATTTATAGTTCATCAATTTAGGGAACGGAGGGTGCATTTTAGAGTCTCAGATTTACCGACTTTCAAACAGTTCTTAATCATTTAGGAGGCGAACTATGAGTTATCTAACTTCTGCTCATAGACGCTATCAATGGTCAAGCTTATTAGCGAGTGCTGCTTTGGCAGTAACCTTAGTAGGAACGATCGCACCGATCAGCCAGCCAGCTCAGGCTCATGACACTTCGGCGATCGCAACTCGCATGACTAATTTGCGGCAATCAAGTCAGCGGTGGATTGAGATTGATCTGTCTAGCCAACGTCTGATCGCCTGGGAAGGAAATACCCCGGTTTATGCAGTGGTGGTTTCGACGGGCAAGAATGCTACCCCTACCCCCACGGGTGCTTTTGCAATTCAAACCAAGCATCGAGTCGCTCGAATGCAAGGCGCAGATTACGACATTGGTGATGTTCCTTTCACTATGTATTACTCAGGTAACTATGCCATTCATGGAGCGTATTGGCACCGACAGTTTGGCACGCCTGTAAGTCATGGCTGTGTCAATGTGGCAGTAGACCACGCAAATTGGATCTTTGACTGGGCCACGGTGGGCACGCCAGTTGTAGTTCACGCTTGAGGTTTGTTGTCAGCCGAGTTTGGTAGATTGACGGTTGATTTTGGCAGGCACAATGTTAGCGCTCGCACTAATTCGTCAATCTTGATTGGCTTGCTCACATAGTCATCCATACCAGCAGTCAGGCATTCTTCGCGCTGGCCTTGCATTACATTGGCGGTCATGGCAATAATCCGGGGGCGTTCTGTAGCAGACCATTCTTGATGAATGCAACGAGTGGCGGTGATGCCATCCATCATCGGCATTTGCACATCCATCAAGATCACGTCATAGGGTTGTCGTCGTAATGATTTCAGCACTTCAAGGCCATTTCCAGCTACGTCCGCACGATATCCCATACGTTGCAACAATAGCAAAGCCATTTTTTGATTGACGACGTGATCTTCAGCCA
>CBIHQL010000428.1:0-4360 GCA_966211855.1 uncultured bacterium | reverse complement strand
ATAGGCTACTTGCCAATATAGGCATTCTGGCTAGACAGCGGCTATTAGGGCATTAGCATCTTTATCTAAGCTTCACACTGATGGCGAAACTTAGCCCAAGATTTTAAAGCCCTGATAATTACTCTCAGCATTCTTATGCAGAGGAGTAGGCTACTACCCCTCTACACAATAGTACGGGTTGAGTTGGGCGGTTCGCTTAGGCTGATTGAGTGACCCAATTGACCAGTAAGCGCACGCCATAACCTGTTGCTCCGGCGCTGTTGTAGCTGTTTTCTTTGTCAGACCAGACTGGCCCAGCAATATCGAGGTGTGCCCAAGCAGTCTCTTTAACAAACTGTTTGAGGAAGAGTGCGGCTGTAATCGCCCCTCCAGCACGCGGCCCTGTGTTCTTCATGTCGGCAACTAAAGACTTTAGCCCTTCAAAGTACTTTTCTTCCATAGGCATCTGCCAAAGCTTTTCGCCAGATGATTTTGCTGCACTTAAGAGTTCATCAGCCAGTTGCTCATTTGGACTCCAAAAACCTGCAATATCATCACCGAGGGCAATGACACAGGCTCCGGTCAGGGTGGCTAGGTCTACGATCGCGTCTACACCGAGTTTTTCGGTAAACACGAGGGCATCTGCAAGAGTTAAGCGACCTTCAGCATCGGTGTTGTTGACTTCGATGGTTTTGCCATTTGAGGCTGTGAGGATATCTCCGGGACGAACTGCGCCCCCGCTAATCATGTTTTCGGTAGCGGCGCTGATGAAATGTACCTCGACATCGGGTTTGAGTTGAGCGATCGCCTTAGCAGCACCCAGAGTAGCTGCAGCCCCACCCATATCGGTTTTCATCATCTCGATGCCACTACCTGCAACTTTGATGTTGAGACCGCCAGAGTCGAAGGTTAACCCTTTACCAATGATCGCCAACTTGCGGCGAGGCGTGCCTTCAGGTTTGTAGGTGAGGTGAATAAATTTGGGGGGAATGTCGGAAGCTTGAGCAACTCCGAGGAATGCACCCATGCCTAGTTTGGCGCAGTCATCCCGTTCGAGAATTTCAATTTCTAAGCCGTGTTCTTGGGCGATCGCTTGGGCAGTTTCAGCCATCGTCACCGAGTTGACAATATTGGGGGGAGCCGCAACCAGTTCCCGAGCCAAGATCACACCAGAGCAGACTTGCCGCGCCCGCTGAATCGCCGCACTTTGATCGCCTAACCCTAATACCTCGACTTGCTCCAACTTGGTGCTTTTTTCGTCTGGTTCTGACTTAAAACGGGTGTCTTGGTAGGCCGCGAGTTCCACGCCTTCTGCGATCGCTTGGGCACTCGCCGCAGCATCTTGACCCGCCACTGGGAACCAAATCCCCAGAGTTTTGCTCTTTTCTTTTTTGGCCTGCCGAGCACTGGTGGCTGCTGCCCGTCGCAACCCTTCTAGCTGGAGAGAGGCTGACTGGCCTAACCCCACCAAAATCAGCTTGCGGATCGCGCTACCACCGCCAATCCGAGTCGTGGCGCTACTCCCTTCTTTGCCCTTAAATTCTGTTTCGGCAATCAATTCTTTCAGAGTGCCTGCCAGTTGGTTGTCTAGCGTGGCTAGATCACCCGTCAAGTCCACTCCATCTTCAAACAGGCCCACGGCTAAGGCGTCTCCAGACCAGTTTAAGTATGAAGTCTCTGTCGATCGAACATCCATCCCTGTTTGTACCTCTAAAACAATAATGCGATCGCCTTCAGGCTAGCGCCTAAGACCCCTGCAAGACTCATAAAATCATTAGAACTACGCTTATTTTGAAATGATTCTTGATCTTGGATCAAATCCTCTGCCTAAAGGAATGTTCTCAGGCACCGAATTTTGAGCAAAAGTGTTAGAGTCTCAAGGAATTCGACCCGCATCTTTGCAGTGAGGAGTCATGCTGAAGCAACGTAATCTGCACGTGTCTCTAGCGATCGGAGCTGGGGTTTGCGCTCTGCTAGTAGGGGCAACGTTGTCGATCACGACGAGCGGCTTTGCGAATAGATGGCAAAATTTGGTGCGCTCTAAGCCTGATTTGCCACTTGTGCAGCCTACTGCCAACTCAGCGGTGATTCCTTTAATCAATTTGGCTCCTGCCGAGCGCGAGGCTCAGTTAACTGCGATCGCTCAAGGTGCTAATGCGGCTGATCGCAATCGTGCCCGTTATCTTCTTGCCAGTGATGCCCTACAACAAAAGCAAGGCGCTACAGCCCTCAAGTGGTTAGAAGGCTTAGATCGTGATTATCCAACTTTGGCGGCTCACATTCTGGCAAAGCAAGCTCAAGCCTACGTTTTGAGTGGTAGCCCTGGTGCAGCGGAAGCAACCTGGAAAGAACTGCTGCAACGCTATCCCGACAACCCAGTTGTGTCGGAAGCACTGTTTGCGTTGGGTCGCAAGGATCCGCAGTATTGGGATCAAGCGATCGCTCAGTTTCCGGCTTATCCCCGCACTCAAGAGATCATTCGTCAGCGGTTAAAGAAAAACCCCAACCAACCCCAGCTTTTATTGGCACTGGCGAAGTATGCCATCAATGCACCCGGCATTACCTCTGTGCTCGATCGCCTGACGCAAAATCCGGTATCTGTCAAGCTGCTCACCCCTGAAGACTGGGAAGCGATCGCCTTCAACTATTGGGAGCATCAAGAATATGGCAAAGCCGGAGCCGCTTATGCTCGCTCTCCGCGCACACCCGTCACGATGTATCGAGTGGGGCGGGGGTACCAACTGAGCGACCAAAAGATCCCGGCAATCCAGGCTTATCAGGCACTCAGCCAAACGTTTCCTGATGCCGATGAAACCGCCACGGCTTTAATTCGCATTGCTCAGATCACGCCCAAACCTGCTGACGGTTTGCCTTACGTCGATCAAGTGATTGCTCGGTTCCCCGATCGCGCCGCCGAAGCCTTACTCGTTCGAGCCGAAATTCTAGATGCTTTGGGCAGTCGCAAATCAGCCTACCAAGCCCGACAGTCAGTTTTGACCCAGTACCCCAAGTCGAATGCAGCGGCAGAAATTCGCTGGCGGCAAGCCCAACAACAAGCAAAAGCTGGGAACCTACTAGCCGCTTGGCAGTGGGCAGAACCAATTACCAAGCAAAACCCGGATAGTGAGTTTGCCCCAGAAGCTGCTTTTTGGGTCGGGAAGTGGGCGACTCAATTGGGCCGCGATCAAGATGCCCGGACTACCTTTGAGTATGTGTTGGCAAAATACCCAGAGTCTTACTATGCGTGGCGCTCTGCGGTGTATTTGGGCTGGAATGTGGGCGACTTCACCACGGTACGGCAACTCAACCCTGAGGTTGTGCGATCGCCGCAACGACCGACTTTACCGGCTGGCTCTGCTACCTTGCAAGAACTCTACCAATTGGGCCAAAACCAGGATGCCTGGGCGTTGTGGCAAGCTGAATTTAAAGCCCCCAATAAACCGACTGTGGCTGAGCAGTTTACCGATGGGGCTTTGCGCTTGAGTGTGGGTGATCACCTGGATGGCATCTTTATGGTGTCGAGCTTGGCATGGCGCGAAAAACCCGACGAGCGATCGCAATACCAAGCCCTCAAGCAACAACCCGCTTACTGGCAAGCCCTCTATCCCTTCCCCTTCTTACAGCCGATTGAAGCCTGGTCACAAGAACGACAGCTTAACCCGTTACTAGTGACAGCGCTGATTCGTCAAGAGTCTCGGTTTGAACCTAAAATTCGCTCGGCGGTTGGGGCGACCGGGTTAATGCAAGTGATGCCTGAGACGGCTGCGTGGATCGCCTCCAAAATGAAGGTGAAGCAATACAAACTCGACCAACCTGAAGAAAACATCAAATTTGGTACTTGGTATCTCGACCACACGCACGAAGAATATGACAATAATTCGCTGTTTGCGATCGCGAGCTACAATGCTGGCCCTGGTGCAGTCGGCGAATGGGTCGATAAGAACACCATCAGCGACCCTGATCAATTTGTTGAAGCAATTCCTTACCCCGAAACTAAAGGCTACGTGAAATCAGTGTTTGAAAACTACTGGAACTACTTGCGCCTCTACAACCCTGCTATCTCTCAACAGCTCGCTCAAACTACCAATCACAATCATGCGGCTTTCCTGAAGTTCTAAGGCGGGTAGAAGAACTGAGTTTTGCTGCGATCGCCTGCAACCTGCAAACTGACGGGCAACCCCCCAGATACAATAGTCAACAAGACCTGAACAGAAGCGAACCCCATGACGGCTCCCTCAGAACTAGAGACTGCATCTGCGGAACCCTTAGATCTCAACACAGACCCCGCAGCCTCCACCGACCTGAGCGTTGCACCTGAAACCCCAGACGTTGAGCCAGACGAGCTTGACGATCTGCCTGATGAAGTGGAGATGTCTCTCTT
>CBIHQL010000427.1:0-4363 GCA_966211855.1 uncultured bacterium | reverse complement strand
GATTGAAGGCACAAGCGATGATGTCTACGGAGTGACGACCAGTAATGCTTTCCACCCAGTGATGATCAGTCAGGGTCTTGCAATCAATTGCTTTCAATGTGTGCGTGTGTGGTACCGGCAAGTGAATTCTGAACATTAGGGTCTAAATCAGATGATGCCGAAACAAACTCGTTTCAGCAACGCGAGATAGAGAAAACATATTACAGAAGGAACATCATGAATAAGCCTGAATTTTTTGTTACCCCTGGTTATGGGGAATACATGCTGGATAACTTGCATTACTCACAAGCAGTCACAATTGGCGATCGCATTGAGCCATCAGGACAAGGTGGCTGGGATGACAATCTGCAAATTCCAGAATCGCTTGCGGACGAGATTAGTCAAGCATTTCGGAACGTGGAGCGAACCTTGGCAACTACTGGTGCAAGTTGGGAGCACGTTGTCCACGTTAATTCTTATCATGTCGGCGGGTTGCCCCCAGAGGTTAACGATGTGATGGTCAGTCTATATCGCCAACATATGCCCAACCATGCTCCTATTTGGACACAGGCAGGAGTCGCGGCTCTTGGACTTCCAACGATGCGAATTGAAATCCGCGTGACTGCAATTGTTCCATAAGTTTCGCATCAGTGGCAGCAGAGACGGCTCCGTCGGCGTGGCGTAAATAATCCTGATGCACTGGACGTTCTGGAACCATGTTCGGGCGACCGCCCACCTGCGAGAATCAGAGTAAGTGCTGATCTCATCGGTATCCAGTTGCATCAGCCGGTCTGCCCATTTCTGTCACCTCCCTCAGGGGGTAACAAGAGGCGTGAAGTGGCTGTGTAGCAGGAGATAGAGACGGTAGACAGAAAAAAAGATAGGCTTGCTTATTGACGACAAGCCCATCGGAAAAAATGCTGCCCCATTCTACCAAGCTCCTCTCCAACAGTGCCTCAGTTCTCGCCATTTCCTCCTTATAGCACCCATTTGATATCTCAGAGAGAGGCTGCAGGACGCTTCAGCATGAGCCTGACAAAGCAAAGATCCACTTGGGCTTTGGCATGGGATAAGGTGCGCTCAAAGTTCTTCACCAGGCTTTTGCAACGCTCCATCCACGCATTCGACCGTTCAATCACCCACCGAGCCCGCACAGGCACAAATCCTGTTTTGCCTTGCTCAGCTTTTTCCTGTGGAGAGGGTTTTGGAGAACGCTCAAAGCGGATCTTCCTCATGATTTGAGGATAGAACTGCTCTAACTCCTGAGTCAGAGCATCCGGGTTATAGCCGTGGTCAACTAAAATCGTGACCTTGGGGATATTGACGGGTTTGGCTTTGAAATAGTCAAGGTTCAGCTTCAGCATTTCCAGCAATCCCTGATCATCACTGACGTTAGCTGGTGTGCAATGGGTGAAGAAGGGAAACCCTAGTGTATCGACAGCCAGATGCCGTTTAATCCCATTCGTTGCCTTGTAGAAACAAAATCCTTTCGATTCCACGCTAGCGTTACAGGTGTTTTTCACGGCTTGAGAATCAATGATAATCAGTCGAGTCCATTGAGGCTTTTTTTACCTGTTCTCTGACTTGTTCATGCAGGGTTTGCATCAGGATTTCGATGACTCCTGCCGCTCGCCACTGTTTGTAGTGCCAGTAAACGGTCGAGTACGGTGGGAAGTCCTTGGGCAAGTCCTCCCAATTACAGCCATTCTTGAGCCGATAGAAGATGCCATCGAGGATGTGCCGCTTGCTCCACTCCAAGGGGCGTGTCCGTTTCTTCTGAGGCAGGATTTGAGGCAACAGGGGTTTCAGAATGGCCCATTCTTCATCGGTGAGGCTGCTGGAATATGGCATGGCGCTTTGAGCAAAGGGTTGTGAGCACCTTAGTTGCGGATTCTGAAGATGTCGAATGGGTTCTATAAGCTGCTTCCTCAATCGGACTGCGCCCCCACAAATAATCATTCAGAGTTTTGCTAATCTTCTCCAACCCAAAAATTACATGAATCCCTGGAGATTGGATATCGGTATCCACCACAGCGACGCGGTATCCTTTTTGGGCAATCAGAGTTGTGAGATTGGCCGTCAAGTTAGATTTGCCCGTACCGCCTCGATAGGAATGCACCGAGATAATCTTGGTCACAATGTACCCCAAATCATAGATCTCTTGATTCGCCCCAAATGCGGTACTGCTCCGCTTCTGCTTGCAACTGGCGGAAATAGTCGGTTTCGATAATCTCCGCAACTTCGCGATCGCACTTTGCTTGGTCAATCTCAATCCGCAGTTGTTGCACTTGTTGCTTCAGGTTCTCCTCCTCTTGCTTACGTCGGGTAATATCGATCGCCGTGCCCTCATAATAAAGTAACTGCTGATGCGAGTCCCGCACCGCTCGCGCCGATTCTGACACCCAAAAAGTGGTGCCATCGCGCCGACAAGCTAGATATTCAAATCCTTTTACCTCATCTTGGGTTTCTAATAACCGTTTGAAATGCTCGCGATCGCTAGGATTGGCATAGATTTGCTGCTCTAAGCATTAAATCTCTACCATCATCACTTGGGGTGACTCATAGCCATACATCTTTGCCAGGGCAGCATTCAGCCGAATGTAATAGCCAGCGGGCGTCGTCTGGAAGATGCCTTCCGTGGCATTCTCAAACAAGCTGCGATAGTTAGCTTCGGCAATTTGTAGCGCTTCCTCTGCTTGCTTGCGCTGAGTAATATCATTAATGGCTCCTAGAAACGTCAGTTCTCCCTGAAACTCAAACGGCTGAATTGAGAATGTCACCCACACCGGAGTCCCATCGGCTCGGCGAAAGCGAGTTTCATGATTCAACACATAACCATCTTTGGTATAAATGTCCAAGACCTTTTGCCGCTCTACCGGATCGTAGTAAAGCTCTCGGACAGATTGACCTGTGAGGGCTTGGGGAGCGTAACCAAACATCGTTTTAGCAGTGGTATTGCTGTACAAAATGGTGCTCTCGTGAATCCGAGTAATGATAATCGCGATCGGGAGGGTTTCGGTGATCAGGCGGAACTGTTCTTCGCTGCGGCGGATCGCTACTGCGGCTTCCTGCTGCAATTCCGACTCGATGGTATCCGAGTGTTCTGTTGTGGTTTCCAGCAAGATTTCTAAGTCCGCTTTCTCCTGCTGCAACTCTTCCATCAGCAAGTCAGAATGCTCAGTGCTGGTTTCTAGCAAGATTTTCAGGTCTGCTTTCTCCTGCTGCAACTCGGCTAACTGTTGCTTCAACTGCTCAATTTGGGCCTTGAGGCGCTCTAGCTGGGAGTAGAGCCGCTCCTTCAATTTCCCTCCTTGTTGCGCTGCCAACAACTGTTGATTGGTTTGCTCCGAGACTTCCAGTGCCTTTTGTAGCGATCGCTTATCCAGCTCTTCACTCGCCGCTAAAAAGCGGTAGTCTTGCACCTTAAGAGATTTATCCTTGGCCCAGACTTTAGCCTCCTGCAAGGCTTGTCCTTGTAACAGTTGCAACTCATCTTGATAGTCGGAGGCAATCCAGGCTGCTAAGGGTTGAGCATAAGGACTAGTATGGCTTAGACGCTTCTCAATCCAAGCTAAATTAAAAACTTCCTGGTAAATGCGGTTATAAACTCGCAAACGTCCCTGTTGCCGCACCACTAACCCAGACAACAGCAGCTCGATCTGCTCTCGGCTATCATCCGCCGCAATTTCAGTCTTCTCCAAAATCGACTGATACAGCCTCAATAACCGCTCCGACTGTTGTGGATTGCTGAGCAGGCGATCGTGAATGGTGCGTAAATGGGGTGGTTCATCCTGGGCGATCCAGTTGTCTAAAAGATGCGATCGCACTAGCGCGTCAAGCTGCACTGCCACAACACTGTGATGAGTCAGCAACTCCCGCACCAGCTTGTCCATAAAAAAAGGAGAATCAGACGGTTGCTCCTGATTCAAGCCTGGGTTCTCACCCTGTTCTACCACTAACTGACAAAGCTTTTGGGTGAGAAACGGTTGCCCACCCGTCCAAGCGAGGATCTCCTTTAGCACTGCTTCTGGATTGTCTACTTTACCAACTAATCCTTGCGCCAGCGGTTGAGTTTCGTGCAGTTGGAACCCAGTTAACGCGATCGCTCGACCAATATTAAACGGACTGCGGGTTTTGTCTGCAATCAAATCTGAGGGGGTGGCGACTCCAAAGAGGGCAAAGGTTAGGTGCTGCCTGTGACAAGCGCGAATCAGGGCAAAGAAATCATCACTATTAAAAGGGAGGCTCAGAGTGCTATTGATCTCATCAATAAAGATTATAATAGGGCGATCGGTTAGTGTGGGTAAAACTCCCTCTAGTAGCTCACCCAAGCGGCCCACCGGAGACAGGGGACGGCAATCTTCTAGCCACTGCCGCAGGTTGA
>CBIHQL010000426.1:0-4371 GCA_966211855.1 uncultured bacterium | reverse complement strand
TTTTGATCAGCAAATTCAGCGCTGGAGTGCCTGGTTTCTGAAACCCTTAAAATTTCTTCAATCGCTTATCAGGTTATGAAGTGATTTAGCTTTCTGAAAAACTAAATCACCGAAGGCTTCAATTTAAAGTCGATCGCCGTTCTCTACGTCTAAAGGGCGATCGCGGTGAAAGTGGGGAACTCCTGGGGTTGGGGTGCTTCTAAAAGAGTGTGATGGGTTGCGATCGCAGAATGATTTGCAAGGGGCGATCGCTTGACCTGGAGCAGTGCCGTTGGTTACTTCAGCGGGTAGAAGACATACCGAAGAAATCACGATAGTCTTGCCGCAGCGATTATAACTACAAGCATTTAGAAACACTTGGAGAACGAGCGATGTTGAGAAATTGGGTGGCAAAAAGTTCAGCGCTGCTAGCGTTGGGGTTAACCGCGAGTATTACCGCTCCGGTGGTGGCACCGCTGGTGATAATGGCTCCGGCCTCGGCGGCTACACTGTCAGATGTGCGCGATCACTGGGCGCGACCGTTTATTGAAGCCCTGGCAGACGCGAATATTATTACTGGGTTTCCTGATGGCACCTACAAGCCCAACCAACCCGTGACCCGTGCCCAATTTGCCGCGATCGTACAGAAAGCCTTTAACAAAGCTGCCATTCGTAACGCTCAGTCATTTGGTGATGTGCCCAGCAACTATTGGGCTGCTCCTGCGATCAGATCGGCTTACGAAACTGGGTTCTTGTCGGGGTATCCTAACAGTCAATTTCGGCCTGAAGAACAGATCCCACGGGTGCAAGTGTTAGTGTCTTTATCGAGTGGTCTGAACTTGAAAGCTGACCAATCTACTGCCACAACCTTGGGTGTGTATGCCGATGCTAGCCGGATTCCTAGCTATGCAACTGAAGGGGTAGCGGCAGCGACCGAAGATAACATCGTCGTTAATTACCCAAGTATCAACTATCTCAACCCCAACGAAGTAGCGACCCGTGCTGATGTTGCGGCGTTTGTCTATCAGGCCCTCGTTAAGTCTGGGCGGATGCAACCCCTCGCTTCTCAGCTAGATGTCAACCGCTACATTGTCAAAGGCAACAGCAGCGGCACAACTGCGAGCACTGGGGGGCAAACCTCAGGAGGCTCAACGTCTGGTACAGGCACGCAAACTACCCAAAGCCCAGAGCTACGCATTGCTCAAGGCACGAAAGTTAATGTCAAGTATGAAGCCTCAGACAAAGTGGTGGTGGCTCCTGGTGAGAGTATCAATATGACATTGTTGACCGCTAGCGACATCAAGAACTCTCAGGGCAAGGTATTGGTTCCAGCTAACAGCCGTCTGGAGGGGCAGTTAATCCCCCGTTATAGCGGTTCTACCTTCTTGGGGACGCAATTTGTAGCTCAACGCTTATTGGTCAGCAACCAGACCTACAACAATCTGAATGTCACATCGCCGTTGGTGACTGCTAAGCCCCCCGAAGAGGTGAAGCGCCAGAGCTTAGAGGATGCTGCGATTACCGCTGCTGCCAGCACGATCGCTAATACTGTTTTAGGGAGACCTGTGAAGCCCGCAGATATCCTAACCACAATTTTGACTGGTAGAACCCCTGGCACTACAACAACAACGAACACTCAAAATCAGTTGGTGATTATTGACCCCGAAACAGATATGCCACTCACCTTTGGGTCTGACTTCTATGTGAGCTCGATCGCGAGTTAGACCTAACCCCCAGCCCCTTCCCTGCCAGGGAAGGGGAGCAAGAATAGAGAAGAGAAAAAGGAGATGATTCTCTTAAGCCCCTCGCCTTCCAGGAGAGGGGTTGGGGAGAGGTTTTCTACATCTCCTTGAGATATTGTTGATATCCCACTTCTTCAAGCTTGGCTTGTTTCTACATAACAATATATTTGAGAGATTGAAGATAGTGCTGGACTCGCCTCGATAACTCTGGGTTGTAGGTGGCGAGAATTTGAACAGCTAATAATCCAGCATTTTTGGCATTGCCGATCGCAACTGTGGCAACAGGGATACCTGCGGGCATTTGCACGATCGAGTAGAGCGAGTCTACGCCTTGTAGGGTGCGAGTGGTAACGGGAACTCCAATCACTGGGAGAGGGGTGAGAGAGGCCACCATCCCTGGTAAGTGGGCAGCTCCTCCGGCTCCGGCGATGATGACCTTAATGCCACGAGTGTGGGCTCGCTGGGCATATTCCACCATGCGTTCGGGGGTGCGGTGGGCAGAGAAAATGCCGACTTCGTAAGCTACGCCAAATTCTTCACAGGTGGCGATCGCGGCTTGCATGGTGGGCAAATCGGAGTCACTGCCCATAATGATGCCAACTAAAGGTTGAGTCATGTGGAAATTGGAGAGTAGAGAATTTTGAACTAAGGTAGAGCTTGCGGTTTCAGCGTTGTAGTTCTGAGGTCAGCCTATGGATATTATCAAGGCAAGGGTACCGGGTTATACCGGAATTCAACATATTCACATTCAAGATGGCGTGATTCAAGAATTGCAGCCGATGGGTCAATCGGTGGCTGATATCATCCCGATCCAGGAAACGCTGCTGGATGTAGGGGAAGATTGGATTTCGCTGGGCGGGGTTGACCTACAAATCAATGGGGCTTTGGGTTTGGCGTTCCCCGACTTAGCACCCAAACATTTAGAGAAGCTAGCAGAGATTTGTCAGTTTCTCTGGCAGCAAGGAGTGGATGGATTTCTGCCCACAATCGTCACGACTTCAGTAGAAAACATGCAGCGATCGCTCGCCACGATTGCCCAGTACATCACAGAAATTCAACCCCAGCAAACGAAATCTGCGGAAATTTTGGGCGTGCATTTAGAAGGGCCGTTTCTCAACCCTGAAAAGCGGGGTGCCCATCCTGCCGAATATCTGTTGCCTTTAACGGTGGAGCAGGTGCAGCGTGTGTTGGGAGATTATGCCCGTGTGGTGAAAGTGGTGACGTTAGCCCCAGAACTTGACCCTAGTGGTGAAGCGATCGCCTATCTCTGCAATCTAGGAATTACCGTCAGTTTGGGCCACTCTCAAGCCACCGCTGCCCAAGCTCAACAAGCCTTTGCTCAAGGGGCAACAATGGTCACTCATGCTTTTAACGCGATGCCCAGTTTACATCACCGTGAGCCAGGGTTGCTCGGAGCCGCGATCGTAGACCCTCGCGTGAAATGTGGGTTGATTGCCGATGGGCAGCACGTCTCCCCGATCATGCTCGATATCCTGCTTCGCGCTAGTGATTATGATCAGGGTCTATTTTTGGTGAGTGATGCCTTAGCGCCGTTAGGGCTGTCGGATGGAGTTTACCCTTGGGATACCCGCGAAATCGAGGTGAAACACGGCACTGCCCGACTCCCAGATGGCACGTTATCGGGGACGACGTTGCCGCTGTTAGTTGGGGCGCAAAATTTGGTGAAATGGGGGATTTGTGACGTGGAACAAGCGATCGCCCTTGCCACAACTGCCCCCCGCCGCGCTATTGGATTATGTATTGATCTGGTATCGGGCAACCCGGTGATGAAAGGTTGTTCGTACGTTGGTCAACCTGCGAGCCATCTGCTGCGCTGGTCACTGGATGCAGCCACGCAAACCTTGACATGGCGACGATTGGGAGAGATTTAAAGCTTCAAACTCCAAGCGGCAGCCGCCACACAGCCCCACCCGATGAGAAAGGCCACGCCGCCTAGGGGAGCGATCGCACCCAGCCATTTGACCCCAGTGAAACTGAGGGCGTACAAACTGCCAGAAAATAGCACAATCCCAGTAATGAAAGCGTAGCCAGCAGCAGTTAACGCAGGGGCAGGTAGCTCCACGCGACTCAGCAGCACGGCAACGAGTAAGAGCGCTAGGGCATGGTACATCTGATATCTCGCCCCAGTCTCAAAAATCTCTAAGGCGCGATCGCTTAATCGTTCTTTCAACGCATGGGAAGCAAACGCCCCAGCCGCTACCGCCAAACCTGCCAAAATCGCTGCGATCGCCATAAAGATCCGCACCATGTCTATCTCCTCAAATACATCTATCTTTTGATCATGGTAGCGATCGCCAGTTTTCCGGATGAAGTGAGGCTGAGTTTTGCAGGAGCGGAGTTGCCTTTAAGTCAAATTCGTAGGTGACACTGCCGCGATCGGTGACATCAAACGTTGCGCCGAATTCCCTAGCTTTGGCATCGAGATACTGCTTCGCATCTTCTCCAGATAGTTTGGCTTCCATTGCTAATTCCAAAACCGTGATCGAACCGTTACCTTGTTGGAGTAAACGATAAAAGATGGCTTGCAGGCGCTCGCGCTGTTCTTTCTGTCGTTGACGATATAACCCCCAAGTGAGCCAAGCTCCCCAAAAGGTAGTCGGCAAACCCATTGCCAAACAACCGATCGCAT
>CBIHQL010000425.1:0-4383 GCA_966211855.1 uncultured bacterium | reverse complement strand
TGAGAAGAAGGATGCGATCGCAACGCACTGGATTTTGTGGTTGATTGAGTTAGCTTGTAAAAACTGCACACGAATCAAGAATGATTGAATTACAAGACTTGCGGCGGGAACCGGAAAGACTTGAAGGCTTGATTATAGAAAAATTTTGAGCGTTAAGGCTTTAAAGAACTAAAGAAGGATATCGCTGAGCTACAGCAGTGCCCCACAAAGATAGAGCTGCTAGTGGCAGAAGCGTAAAAAATTATCGTTCTTCACCATAGTTCAGCTTGCTATCAGCAGGATTTGGCGCGAAACAAATAAGTACATCGGAATCAAAATCTAGATCCAGGCACTTCTGGGTGGTGGGCTGATTCTTCAGATCGCCAAAATCAACGCGGTAAACTTCTTGCTGGCATTCTGAGCAGTACCTCACCTCTGAATCACTAGTTTTTTGAAGGTCTTTCCACGTTTGTGAGCATTGAAAGAGAAAATCACACTTCTCAGTCCGTCCGTCTTTTTCTTTTAAGATGTAAGCCATGCGAATTCCTGGCCCAACTACAATTGAATCTCCATTTTTTAGATTATGGGCTTGCAGCTTATAACCATTAATTAGGAGGCCATTTACATTCCGTGTACCCGCCAGGCTCCCGTCAATAATTCGATAATAAGAACTGCCATCCTCGCGCAATTGTTGAATCAGGGTGGCACTGTGACGACTCACAAATTGTGAAATGAGATGAATATCACACTTCGGGTCTCTTCCAATGGAGTAAGTGGGAGCATCAAGAACAAACCCTCGAACCCCTTGATGATCCTCAATTATCAAGTAGTGGCTCTGCTTCATGGTGATTGCTCCCACTAAAGTTGAAAATTTTTGATAACTCAACACCCAGCTCACTCAACTGACAAAATAGCAGAAGTGCAAGCTCTAAGGTAACTGCTTGAGGTCAGCAACTGCGATCGCCACCTTGGTGTCAACTAATTGGTTACCAATAGCAACCCGATCGCCAGTAATCCACGCTTTTTGGGGTTGAAACTGATAAATGCGACGGGGTGACTCATCAAGATAATCTGCTGCGGTGCGATAGACTGCTTTTCCCGCTCGGGTCATCAGCAAAGTCATCACGCTTTCAACGCGATCGCGATCCAACTCTCCAGCTGTTCCCATCAGATATAGTCCACGCACCGTTCCTTCTGGGCCTTTCGAGTCAAAAATTGCGATCGCCACTTGCCCCCGATTGTGCGCCAGATTTTGTGAGTGCTCTGCTGCGATCGCTGACGACCAATACAAATTCCACTCAGCATCATAAGCAAAAAAGACAGGAGATACCCACGGCTGACCTTCGGGTGAGCAAGTTGATAACGTGCAGTAGATATTGTTTTGCAAAATCTCGCGAGCCGTCACTAACACTTCTGGCTTTTGAGAATCTGCTGTATTCACCCACCGATTTTCAGCCGTCGCCAATTCCATCATTTCAACTCCGATTACGACCCCATATATATTTTCAAGAGTGCCTGATCCGCGCAATTTTCTTGAGACAATGCGATTCAACTACACTTAGAAGTAGCACAATCTGAAGGCTTAAGGGCAATGGTGCAAGCGCTGCCTCAATTGATGACCTTAGACGAGTTTCTGGACTGGTATCCAGATGGTCACGGTCGCTATGAATTGTGGAATGGGGCCGTCATCGAGATGCAACCGACAGGAACACACGAGCAAGTTGCTGGTTTTCTAGGTATTAAATTGGGTGTCGAAATCGATCGCCTGCAGTTGCCCTATATCATTCCTCGACAAGCAATCATCAAGCCACTCGATACCGACAAGTCAGGCTACAACCCCGACGTGATCGTTTTAGACCAACCTGCCTTAGCGGAAGAACCCCTTTGGAAACAGCGCTCCACCATTACCCAAGGAGAGTCAATCCGCGTCGTAATTGAGGTAGTCAGCACTAATTGGCGTGATGACTATGGGCACAAATTCATTGATTACGAAGCCCTGCAAATTCCCGAATACTGGATTGTCGATTACCTCGGTCTAGGCGGCAGACGCTATATCGGCACACCCAAACAGCCAACCCTCTCGGTTTATCAGCTAGTGGATGGCGAGTACCAGGTGCAGCAATTTCGAGGCAGCGATCGCATTATTTCTGCGGCTTTCCCAGAACTGCAACTCACCGCAGAACAAGTCTTTGCAGTAGGTCAATAGCATTGATTTTGGGCAGTCACTAATTGTTGGACAACATTATCCCTTGAACCTAAGCGGGATAGCCGCCTAGCTTATCATTATGAGCTTTCCGCAAAGGAGCTAACTGGCGGAACAGCTCTTCTGCCTTCATTTCTGATCTCCTAAAGTCGGATAGTTCACAACCTCGTTTCAGCGATCGCTAACTAGACCTGAGACTCCTAAATCACCCTTTCTGAGATGCCCAATAAGTTTTTATTCTATAGACTTCGAGTCTTGTTCCCCTTAATTTTGGGGGGCTAGGGGGGCGAGAGCTGCTGTAATTTCACCTATCCTAAAACTTGTCTCATCAATAGACCACTTATTCTTGTTTTTAGACTAATCTGGGTGCAATGAGTCTCAATGCAAGACAAAAATTAGGTTGTCCTTAAGCCAATCTTTTAACCACGTTTCTACCTATGAAGGAAGTTCACGATTACTTCTTTCCAGGCCACTTTGTACCCATCTCGGTCATGGCTGAGAAGACTAGATAGAGGATGAGGACACCAACGCCTGCCAAAAACAGCCCAATATCTTGATCCATTACTGTTGCACCGGCTTAATGTATTGCGCGTTCGCTCTAACCAAGCAAATTTCATTTTGAGCGCCCAAACTAACCTTCAGCCACGGTTGATCTTTGTCATCAATCAGCATGGCAAATCCAGCAGGCGTGATATTTGCGGTAAGCGTTTCACCTTGACGAAATTGGCGCACTACAGGCCACTGCTCAATCGTGAGGGGTGGTAGTTGGGCTTCAGGGCTATACCAGTTATCGGGCATCTGATCTGACCAGCGACAGTTCAAGCCCTTTGGATCAGCATCAACCACAGTCCAAGTGCGATGTTGCGTGCGTTGAATATAGTCGCCACTCGCATTCGCTGTGGGTAAATCTTGTGGCCTCTCACTGCTCGTATTATCTCCAGGACTAGGCGATCGCTCGGCTGAGTTGGGCTGCGATCGCGGCGTTGCGCTAGGTTCTGTCACAGTAGGAGATTCGGTGGGATTTAATGAGCCAACGGCAGCATCAGGCGTATTCGTCGGCTCGCTGGCACATCCAGCCAACCACACCGCAACTAATGGAGCAATGAGGAGACGGTTGTTCATGAGATATCTACAAAACCACTCAACTAAAAGCGAATGATTCCGTAATAATAGCTGGCGGCGAGAGCAAGAATGGTCAAAATTCCAATGCCAACACTAAGGCCAAATTGAAAAGCAGGTTTTTTCTCGGTATTCATGGTTTTGGTTAATGGATAACGTCTTGGTGATAATCGTGCTTGCAACGCTCAAAACTTCCATCTAACCGTTGGCTTAAGTCCCCAAAACATCACTCATCCTATTGATGTTCTTAAGCCTCAGACGCTATAGCTGAAGGGAGAAGTAGCAATTGAACGGGTTTCTCCTTTTTTGTAGATGTATCCTTGGTGAGCGATCGCTACCTTAAATCATACAGAAGACATCTAGCGATCGCTTTTCAGCGCTTAAGACGATGGAATACCTAGGACAAACAATTGAGCTAATTCAACAAGACACCGGTTGGATTAGCATTTGGCATCAACCTGGATATGTCATCCAAATTGGATTTTTTCAAACTCCGAGTGCCGCTTGGGATGCAGCAGTCGAACTCATTCAACGAGAGCTGGCAGTTCGTGCTTTGCTCAACACGCTGGATGAATGGGCAACTACCGACCTGATCAGTTATCAAGAACATGCCATGTTAGAAACTGAACTCGTCAAATTTGTAGCCGCAGTTTAGATAATTTATTCACAACTCAAAATCTCTTGTTTAGAGTGAAAATGGCGATCGCCAACCCTGGCTCTATATCGCTTTTGATACTCTGCAACAATGACTTTTTACCCATTTGGATCAAGTTTTTGTGCCAACAAAGAGACATTTGTTTACATAACACAATGATCCGTTCATCTTTTTAAAGATAAGATGAGTTTAATTAAACAAGTAAAAAAATAATTTAATTTTTATGCTTGTAAATTTAAATAAAACTGGGAGAAAGTCACCATGTTAGAAACCAACTTAGAAATCAATACTTATAACCTTGAAGTGGTACCAGGCACTCGCAACCACAAGGGATGTTTTGTTCAAGAGACCACTTATAAATTGGTTGGGCTAGATCAATCGGGTTGGGCCTTAATCTGCCTAGATGATCGTAGCTGCCATTATGTAG
>CBIHQL010000424.1:0-4388 GCA_966211855.1 uncultured bacterium | reverse complement strand
CAGCTTCACGGACACTTGAGCTTTCGGGTTGATTTGGTGCAAGTCAAAGATCAACTGCGCCAAGTCTTCGATCGAGTAAATGTCGTGGTGGGGTGGAGGCGAAATCAGCGTTACACCGGGCTTAGAGCGCCGCAACATCGCAATGTAGGGGCTGACTTTCTTACCAGGTAACTGACCCCCTTCACCGGGCTTCGCACCTTGAGCCATCTTGATCTCAATTTGCTTAGCGCTGGCGAGATACTCAGGAGTCACACCAAAGCGACCGGAAGCCACTTGCTTAATGGCAGAGCTTGCCGTATCACCATTCTTCAACCCTTTTAGGTGAGGCAGAGTGGGTGAATTGCCTTCGCCATCGACATCACTGAGGGTGTGGTAGCGGACTGGGTCTTCGCCGCCTTCCCCAGAGTTGGACTTACCGCCAATCCGGTTCATGGCGATCGCCAGGGTTTCGTGGGCTTCTCGCGACAACGCACCCAACGACATCCCACCCGTGCAGAAGCGCTTCATGATTTCGGCAGCGGATTCGACCTCATCAATCGAAATCGATGGGCGATCGCTTTGGAAGTCAAGCAAGTCACGCAACGCCGTTACCGGACGATTGTTGAGGTGCTGCTGATAGACATCGTAGTGGTCGTGATTCTTATCAGCTACCGCTTTATGCAGCGTCTTCACCATTTCGGGGTTGTTCATGTGGTACTCGCCACCGGGACGGTACTGCACGAACCCATAGTTTTCGGGCTTCTTCGCAGTCAGTTCGGGGAAGGCACGGCAGTGGAACGTGATAATTTCATTCGCCAGATCAGCCACGCTCAAACCACCCAAGCGAGAAGTGGTGCCGTAGAACGCCAAGTTCAGCAGGTCAGAGCCAATGCCGATTGCTTCAAAGATTTGTGCCCCGTGATAGCTCGCCAGCAGGGAGATGCCCATCTTCGACAAGATCTTCAGCAAGCCCGCTTCAACGGCTTTGCGGTAGTTGTCTTGTGCGCCGTTGAGGGTAACCACTTCCAGTTTGCCGCGCTGCATCATGGCTTGGGTCTTAGAGTCAGACCACCAATGACGCACGGTTTCTAGCGCCAGGTACGGGCAAACCGCACTCGCACCATAACCAATCAAGCAAGCGAAGTGATGGGTGCTCCAGCATTGGGCAGTATCAACCACCAACGAGGCTTTCATCCGTAAGCCTTGACGAATCAGGTGGTGGTGAACCGCGCCCACAGCCACTAGCGGGGGAATGTAGCTGGTTTCAGCATTCAGTTGAGCACCGTTAGCTTGCTGGCGATCGCTCAAGATTAAAATCTTTTTGCCAGCTTTCACCGCTTCAACTGCTTGTTGGCAAAGAGCGTCTACTGCCTGACGCAATCCTTCAGGGCCAGCCGCGATCGCAAACAAGGTCGAGAGTTCTGCCGTCTCAAAGCTCGATTGCTTAATATTCTCCAGCTCCACTTCGTTGAGGACAGGAGACTCCAGCTTCAACAGCTTGGCGTATTCGGGCTTTGCTTCTAGCAAGTTGCCACGCTCACCTAACTGCATGGTCAGCGACATTACCAAGCTTTCTCGGAGTGGGTCGATTGGGGGGTTGGTGACTTGAGCGAAACGTTGCTTGAAGTAGTCGTACAGCAGACGAGGCTTTTCAGACAAGATCGCTAGCGGGATGTCATCGCCCATACAGAACGTGGGTTCCTTCCCTTGAGCCGCCATCGCCTCAATGATCATCTCTACGTCTTCAGCACTATAGCCAAAGGCGACTTGCTGTTGCAGGAGTGCTTGAGCTTCAAACTGCGGTGCATCGACAAAGGGTTGAGCTTCTAAGGTTTGGCGATTTTGCTGTAACCACTCGCTGTAAGGATGAGCATGAGCCACCCGCTGCTTCAATTGCCAATTCTTGAGAATTTCATGGCTCTCTAGATCAACCGCGATCATTTGACCAGGGCCGAGCCGACCTTTTTCGACAATCTCAGCTTCGGGCAGTTCTACCACACCCGCTTCAGAGGCAACGACGACAAAGCCATCACGGGTAATGCTGTAGCGAGCCGGACGCAAACCGTTGCGATCGAGGGTTGCACCGACTTTCTTCCCATCGCTAAACACCAGCAGCGCAGGGCCATCCCAAGGCTCTTGCAAACCGCTGTAGTATTCGTAGAAGTCAGTAATTTCCGGGTAGTTCGCCAGATCTGGCTGGTTTTTGTAAGCCTCCGGCACCATGATCATTAGCGCTTCACTCGGAGTCCGACCGGATTGCACCAGCAACTCCATCACGTTGTCGAGAGTGGCAGAGTCACTATTGTCAGGGTTGACGACGGGCTTCAAATCTTGCAGGCGATCGCTCCAACTGGCATGACCCAAATCGGCTTCCCGCGCCACCATCCAGTTGATGTTGCCGAGCAGAGTGTTGATTTCACCGTTGTGCCCCAAGAACCGCATCGGTTGCGCCAAAGGCCACTTGGGCATGGTGTTAGTGCTGAAGCGACGGTGATAAACCGCAAACACACTTTGATAGCTCGGTTGCTGCAAGTCAGTGTAAAACTCACCCAACACCGACGATCGCACCATCCCTTTGTAGATGATCGTGCGGTTAGAGAATGAACAAACGTAAAACTCTTTTAGCGCTTGAGCAAAAGTTGGATCGGTTGCTTCTTTCGCGGCAGTAGCGATCGCCTTCTCAATCCGCTTCCGCACAAGGTACAACTTGCGCTCTAGCTCATCCCCTTGCAGATTGGCAGATTGCACCAACACTTGCTCAATTTGAGGCTGGTTTTCTCGCGCCTGCACGCCTAAAATTTCTGGCTTGACAGGCACCAATCGCCAACCGACTAGCGACAATTTCTCTTCACCAACAATGGTTTCGACAATTTGCCGAGCTTTCGCTGCCGCGGTTGAGTCTTGGGGCAAGAAAATCATGCCTACCCCGGTGTGTTGCGGAGCCGGAGCCTGCACACCCATTGCGCTCAAAGACTGCTGCAACAACTCCCAAGGAATCGCAGTCATAATGCCAGCGCCGTCGCCAGAGTCTTGGTCAGCACTGCACCCACCACGGTGTTCCATGCAATCTAGTGCCTTCAATGCCTTAGCAACGAGAGAATGGCTAGCTCGACCTTGGAGATCTGCAATAAAACCAACACCACAAGCGTCTCGTTCTTCAACCAGCCACCGTTGACCGGCATACCCCGCTTCTGATCCCGGATTGAATTGCTCTGCTAAATTCACACTCATATTGTCCATGGGATGGCTCGCTTCATTCATTGGCTAAGGCTTTCGTCCTCTAGATATAAAGTCGTTTGACTGGGCGCAGTCTTGGCGACAGCTTGGTAGCTGTGCATAAAATAGAGGCCAAGATTCTCAGATTAAATGCCAATGCCGTTCGATGGCGCACTTAAGTTTAAGTAGTGCGTCAGTTGCCTACACTACTCTCAAGATCTTTGGCTTCCAATTCAGCTTGCTATCAATACCATTACTCGCGAATTCTTCAGTGGTCTCATCCAACTCCTGAACTCTACTGCCAGCTTCGGGTGTGGCTGGTAGGGTTCTCGTTCAAGTAAAAGTATGGGTATTGGGTAAATATACCTAACAGCCCTGTTTGGACAAGATGTATCAGAGGGAGCCGGAGTAAAAATATTATAGAAGGTATCTGATTCTGGCAATCCCTTCTGTCAACCTGATTCTTAATTCAGGTTGTTTAGTTACAAGTTTCGTGAGACACCTTGACTCGCGGCTTGAGGCTTTTTAAACTCCATTGCAGAGTTTAGCGTGGCTAGCGACGTTTAAAGCTTTCTGATCAGCGCCCTTTCCTCATTATGAAACTGTTCGGGCGAAACGAAGTCACTATTTCTTGATAGTGGCAGTCAATTTTTGTACCGTCAACCTTGGGAGTGCAGATTGCTGACGCTGTTATGCCTGGGATTTGTCCGAGATTATAAATAGAACTAATTGTGATCAGCGCTCAAACCGATCATTTTTTGCGAACCTGCGTCCCCTCTGGATCGCCCTTTAGTGTTTGGTTACGTCGTGGCCTCGCCTCTGCACTGTTTGCCAGTACGACTCTGGGATGGATGTCCCCTCATCTTAGCCATGCCCAAGTCATACCAACCGTTGATTCAGAGCAGCGATCGCTGACTCCTCCGTCTGTACTTGCTGCAACTACTTCAGCGAGCAAGCAAGGTACCCAAATTACACTCAATGGAAAAGCGTGGCCGATCGCGTGGAGTCAATGGCAGTCGGCTAGCGATCGCAACCCAGCGCGTATCGGTATCAGCGACACAGGGTTGTTGCGGCTCATGGGGGTTGATTTTCTCAACAACAGCAACCCCGATCAGCAGCCTGTGCAATGGTTTTCTGATCCTCGTATTAATCCTCTCCGGCTTACGACTCGTCTCGGTGCGGCTTACCGTTAT
>CBIHQL010000423.1:0-4391 GCA_966211855.1 uncultured bacterium | reverse complement strand
TACTGTTGCAGTATAGCAATCAGCTTGGCGATTACTTCGTTGGTCTTTTGCGGCGTGAGCTTTCCAGCTTTATAGACAATTAATTGTTCATTAGCTGTAAACACTCGGTTAGATTTAGCATAACTGGTTCTATTGAGGCTTCCAGCTTCAAAGTCACTATCCTCAATCAAGGTTGTATAGGTATCATTTGTAGCTTGGCTAGTAATTACGCACAGAATTAAGTCATTTCGGCTGAGTTTAGCAAGTACCAATGCAGGCCGTCTTTTAGCATTGGTCAAATCTGAGAACGGAAAAGGAACAATAACAACATCACCTCTTACAAATGTTGCCATGCCTCATCCTCTTCGGGAGTTGACCAATCTTCTGCTAGACTTGGCTCGCTTAGTAAGCTAATCTCCAGCTGTTCTTGCTGAAGTTCTTTAGATTTAATAAATAGTAAGAAATCTAGTACTTCTTTCAAGGTGGAATCTGGAGCGGTTTCTATTTCTCGCAGTAGTTGTTCTTTAAGGTTGTTATTCATAGTAGTAGGGTTGTTAGGCGTTGACCTTAATAGGGACGACCGTCTTTGTGGGTTAACGCCCATTCGCCATTAAGTAATTGTGTGGCTTTGAGATCATCATTGGGGTATTCGACCTCATCTCCCTCAGTGCGATCGCCAATCTCAAGATAGGTTACCTCTTCTTCAGACCGATTAATCAGTTGATGGGCAATCCCTGTGCCTGCCTGAAATCCATAGCAATCACCGGGTTGCAAAACGAATTCCTCTTCACCTAAGACTAGCGTTGGGCTGCCTGTCATTATCAGAATAAATTCTTCTTGCTTCGAGTGGCTGTGAGCCAGCGCAGAAACTGCACCAGGTGAGAGATGGGTTAAATTCACGCCAAAATGAGTTAGCCCAAAATACTCGCCCAGCTTTCGCTTTCGTCGTCCCTTCACCAAAGAAGCATAAGGTTCTGGATAGATCGTCTTACCCAGCGCTGCTGCAATCAATTTGGCTGCAATTGGAGATCGCTTCACAAGTCACCCTGCCTTGGATCAATGGCGTAACAAGCCCAAGCTTTCTTGACCATGCTATTACTATCGAACCATAGTACTTCAGCCACCATGCCTCGATGCCCTCGGTAATAGAGCGTGAGGCTATCTACACTCGTTAAGACTTCTTGCAGTTCAAAATGGAGGTCAGGAATTTGCTCTAACCCCTGCTTCCAGTAAGCTCTCACATCCGTCTTGCCACGCAGAATGCCGCTCGGTTCTCCTGCAATCGAGACGATCAAAGGGGAAGCCAACTCGAAGTCATCGGCGTAGTGACTCAGAACCGCTTCAATGTCATGTTGATTCCAGCTCTCGATCCAACGGTGGGCAAAGCTGAGTGCGAAATCTGCGTCGAGGATCGGCATAGTCGTAAAATAGGTCATATAGGCTGACATACCCAAGCTAGCCGAATATCGATTAATACGTCAATATGCCTGACCTAAATCATTTGCCAAGTAAGCGGGAAACAGAACTGAACGAGGCTCTAGAAGCGTTGTACTTTGCCTTTCGTGCAGTGGTTGCCAAGCCAGATGCCATTCTTGCCGAGCATGGTCTCTCGCGTGTTCATCATCGGATTCTATATTTTATTGGTCGCCAGCCAGGACTAAGTGTTAACGAATTATTGGTAACTCTCGGCATCAGCAAACAGTCTTTGAACAGTCCATTACGGCAACTAACAGAACTAGGGCTAGTCGAATCTAAGATGGACACCCGCGATCGCCGGATCAGACGTTTAACCCTGACACCATCAGGCTCAGACTTAGAGCGGCAGTTATCTGGTGATCAACGACAACGATTTGCGCGGGTGTTTGAAATGGTCGGACGAGAAGGGGAAACTGCCTGGCGTCAGGTTATGCATCTCCTAGCAGAGGATATGTTCGCCTGAGCATGAAAATTATTGTCTACAGTATCTTCAGAGCCGATTTTAACGGAAGCTAGTAGTTCGAGATTTCAGGTGCGCTAAGATATCTCGACGCGATCGCCAGACGGGGCGGAGTTTTTTCTGAGCCATCAAGGTGAGTTGATCGCTGCCTTGCAGCATATCGGGCTGAGTGGCATTGCCGTAGCTGGTCAGAACCTCTGCCCGCACTGGATTGGAGAATTCGATCGCGGCGACGAAGCTATCTCCATCGACTGCTTGAAATTGGCTTTTGTCGGCAGGGGCATAGTTGACAGTACGGAAGATGCCCAATCCACCAGGGCCACCATTAGCAGGTAAATTATTCGTCTCAGACTTCAGTCGAAACACATCTCCCCAGGCGACATCTAACGCTCCATAATCCTGTAAAACATTCCTAGCAGCGGTTTTAAGAGCTGTGACTGCGGCTTGAGGATTAGCTAAGCCGTCTGGGGTGCTGAGAGGAGACTTGGCATCCCAAGGAATAGCAAATAGTTCGGAGCGATCCATTAAGTTATCCCAAGCTTTGAAGAGAACGGCACCTCGACTGTTAGCTTCGGCTTGGCGATCCCACTGTTGCAGCACCGCGATCGCCTCTTTGACCAGGGGATCATTAGAAGATTTGGCAGCAGCAATCAGATCATCGAGAATCCGGTCGGCTAGTTCCGTGCGGGTAGAGTGCTTGTAGCGAATCAGTTCCTCAAAAGAGATCTTGGGATCTTCCATTAACATCCGCAGCGATCGCTGGGGACGGAAGTATAGAAAATCTCGTGGTGCTATATAAGCTGGAAAATCATCAGGATTGAGTGCAGCAGGCAGAGTCGTTGTCCAGGGGGCATCATTAGCATTTTGCAGCCAACCTGTTTTGGGATCCACGATGCGGGGGAGATCTTCGTAGGCATGGGTGCGAGTCCACAGCGTTTTGGAGGTATTACCAGGGATCACACCTGACCAATCTGCAAACGTGCCTCCTTGACGAACCGGAACTTGTCCGTTAAAGAAATGCAGAATATGTCCATCGCGATCGGCATACAGAACTGTAAACATGGGTAGCTGCATGCGCTTGAGAGCCGTTTCAAATTCTCCCAAGTTGGTGGCGCGGGCCATTTCCCACCATTGCTCTAATATCCCTGCTTTATTTAAGCCTGCAACTCGAAGGGCGATCGCTTTCCCTTTGGGTTCTGCCACTACTGGGCCATGCACTGAGCGTTGAATTTTTAGGGCTTGCTCTTGCCAAGAACCATCTTTTTGCTTGACTTTGAGCGTCTGTGTTTCGGTTGTAAAGGGACGCACTTGTCCATCAAACTCATAGCCGCCATCTCGCAAGGTTAGCTCGTAGGCATCCCAACCATCGTATGTGTTGACTGTGTGAGTCCAACCCATTGCATCATTAAAGGCGATCGTCAGCACTGGAATACCGACCAGAGTGGCACCATAGGCATCAATGCCAGGAGCCTGGAGCTGAGCTTCATACCAGAGAAATAGATCGGCCCAGGGGAGATGTGGGTTCGCCAGCAACATCGCCTTGCCACTTGCAGAATGAGACGGCGCGATCGCCCAACCGTTTGAGCCGCCTAAAGGTTCTCTTTTTTCTGCTGCTGTGATTGTCGCTTGTAAGGCTTCTGGGTTGACGACAAACGTAAAGTGCAATACCCGCTGACCATGCGCCAAGACATCGGTGGCACTAATAGGCAGCACAACTTTCAGCTCATCATCAATCTCCTCAGGATGTGCTTTGGCATAGGCATTAATTCCTGCGGCGAAGGCATCGAGATATTGACGGAATTTGGGTGTTTGGGCTTCGTACCAGGTTTGCGATCGCTCCGGGATGCCCATTTTGCGCACCCATTGATCCGATTCCACATAGTCTTCGCCCCAGTATTCTGCTGCTTGCCCACGAGCCTGACCGTAGAGCCGCAACAGCAGATTACCGTGACTTTGCATCTGTGCCCACCCAAACGCCCGAAATAGATCCGGCGTGCGATTGCTAGAGATATGTGGCACTCCATAGGTATCCCACAAGATCTCGGTACTAGCCGCTTGACCCGATGAGCCAGAGGTGATGATGATCAATACCAATACAATGGCTAGCAACAGCGAATACACCCGGATGAGTTGCCGTTGGGATAGGCGAGAGAGGAAATATTTCATAAGCTAAATATGAACTGTAAATATATCAATATCTTTCAATCAACTTAAAGCTCTTGCCGACCTCTCCCCAAACCACTCTCCTGCGAGGCGAGGGGCTATGAATCTAGCTCCCCTTCCCTACTAGGGAAGGGGTTGGGGGTTAGGTTCTTTCACTCAGTGATTTACTATCGTAATCAGGTACCAGCGTTTCGACATCTCGTAAAGTACGAAACGCATATCCGCCTACACCTACCAGCACACCTAGAATAGAGAATATGGTGAATTGTAGGGCCATACCTGCGCCGTTGCCTGTGCCGAAGATAGTGCTGAG
>CBIHQL010000422.1:0-4391 GCA_966211855.1 uncultured bacterium | reverse complement strand
AAACCCTATCTACGACTTCTGCTACCTTCAACGCATTGAAGTGTAAAGAGTGTGGTGCAGAGTACGAACCCAAAGCAACGCACGTCTGTGAATTTTGTTTTGGCCCTCTCGAAGTTGCCTATGACTACGATGCCATTCGTCGGCAAGTCACCCGCGAAAGCATTCAAGCTGGCCCCAACTCGATCTGGCGTTATCGTGCGTTTCTGCCTGTTGCCACCGATAACCCCATCGATGTTGGCACGGGTATGACTCCCTTACTACAAGCCAATCGTCTAGCACGTCGCCTCGGTCTCAAAAAGCTCTATATCAAGAATGATGCCGTCAACATGCCCACCTTGAGCTTCAAGGATCGGGTCGTTTCTGTCGCTCTGACCCGCGCTCGTGAGTTGGGTTTCACGACCGTCTCTTGTGCAAGTACAGGTAACTTGGCAAACTCCACCGCAGCGATCGCGGCTCATGCAGGTCTAGACTGCTGCGTGTTCATTCCCTCTGACCTCGAAGCAGGTAAAGTGCTCGGCACCTTGATCTACGGCCCCACGGTAATGGCTGTGCAAGGTAACTATGACCAAGTCAACCGCCTCTGCTCCGAAGTCGCTAACACCCACGGTTGGGGCTTCGTCAACATTAACCTGCGTCCTTATTACTCCGAAGGTTCCAAGACACTCGGTTATGAAGTGATTGAGCAGCTTGGTTGGGAACTGCCAGACCACATCGTTGCTCCTCTCGCTTCTGGCTCACTGTTTACCAAGATCTACAAAGGCTTCAAAGAATTCGTCGAAGTGGGTCTAGTTGACGAAAAGCCTGTCCGTTTCAGTGGTGCTCAAGCTGAAGGTTGCTCCCCGATCGCTCAAGCGTTCCGCGAAGGCCGCGACTTTATTTCTCCCGTCAAGCCCAACACCATTGCTAAGTCGATCGCGATCGGTAACCCCGCAGATGGTGTTTATGCCGTCGATATCGCCAAGAAGACCAACGGCAATATTGAGTCGGTCAACGATGCTGAGATTGTAGAAGGCATCAAGTTGCTAGCTTAAACCGAAGGCATCTTCACCGAAACGGCAGGTGGCACCACGATCGCTGTCTTGAAGAAATTGGTGGAAGCGGGCAAGATCAACCCCGACGAAACCACCGTGGTCTACATCACTGGCAATGGCCTCAAGACTCAAGAAGCGGTGCAAGGAGCAATCAACGAGCCGTTCACGATTGAACCCAAGCTCGACAGCTTTGAGCGTGCCTTAGAGCGGTCTCGCACCCTCGATCGCCTAGAATGGCAACAAGTTTTAGTGTAAGCTTCTGTTCTTGTCCTGTCCTGAGAAAGTACGTATTCCTCTAAGTTATGTCCGTTAAAGTTCTGATCCCAACTCCTCTGCAAAAACTGACCAACAACCAAGCAACGGTGGAATGTTCTGGTAGCAACATTTCTGAATTGTTGGAATCTTTAGAGCAAAGCTGCCCCGGCATCAAAGCTCGCTTGTGCGATGACCAAGGTGAGTTACGCCGCTTCGTAAACTTCTATGTCAACAACGAAGATATCCGGTTTTTGGAAGGGCAACAAACCTCTCTGCAAGACGGCGATGAAGTGAGCATTATCCCGGCGATCGCGGGGGGCTAAATTCGCGCCATCTCTAGTTTGTTGCAGCATTGAATTGAAGTGCTGGCTTGGTACATAAAAGGTGAGGAGTTTAATCACAGCTCTTCACCTTTTTCGTTGTGTTTGTGCGAAGATGGCAGGATCTATATAAGGCACAAAAACCCGGTCTAGAGGACAATGGTATTGCTGTGGCTTTGATCTCTGCGGATCACAACGAGTTCATTACGTTTTGCCGCTACTAAAAACTCCACTGGGACAATAAAGCCAATACCGAACCGCCAAGTGCCCTCTGAGTATGACTTGTTGCCTTAACCCTCATTGCCAGCAACCCCAAAACCCTGATGACGCTGAGTATTGCCAAAACTGCGCAGCCAAGCTGGTTCCCTTGCTCAGAGATCGCTACCGGGTAGTGCAACCGATTGGTCAGGGGGGGTTTGGGCGCACCTATTTGGCGATCGACGAAGACCGCCTCAAAACCCGTTGTGTGGTTAAACAGTTTTCACCACAGGTACAAGGGTCGCGATCGCTCGATAAAGCCATTCGCCTATTTGACCAAGAAGCAGTGCGCTTGCATGAGCTAGGTGAACATCCTCAAATTCCCACTCTGCTGGCCTATTTTGAAGAAGACAAACGGTTGTACTTGGTGCAGCAGTTTATTGAAGGGCAAAATTTATCCCAAGAGTTGCATTATCAGGGCATTTTCAACGAGCAGAAAATTCTTGAGCTATTGCAAGATTTGCTACCTGTGTTGCGGTTTGTGCATGAGTGCCAAGTGGTGCATCGCGACATTACACCCTCTAATATCGTGCGGCGAAAACTCGATAGCAGATTGGTCTTAATCGATTTTGGGGTGGCAAAACTTCTGAATGAAGTCACCCTCTCCCAACCAGGCACCAAAATTGGCACAGAAGGATACTCCCCGATTGAGCAATTGCGCAGTGGTAAGGCATATCCGGCGAGCGATCTTTATAGTTTGGGGGCAACGTGTCTCTATTTAATGACTCAGATCAAACCAGAAGATCTTTATGATCCGCTGGCGGGGCGATGGTTGTGGCGAGAATATGCCAGCCGTAAAGGCAATACTATTAGTGAGCCGCTGGGTCAGGTGATCGACAAATTAGTGAAAGATTTGGTGAGCGATCGCTATCAGTCTGTTGATGAGGTGTTACAAGATCTCAAAGGTTTAGAGTCTAGCAAGGGCAAGGCTGAGTCAAAGCCAATCGGCAAGAACGAAATGCTGATGTCGGCTCCAATTTCTCGTCCTCCTAGCTCCAAACCTCAGTCTTCAGCCCAAGTCACGCGCCCACCCAGTTCGCCACCGATCAGTCAGAAGGGTACTAGCCTAGAACCACCGATTTCACAGCCACCGATCTCTCAGCCATCTTCACAGCCACCGATTTCTCAGCCATCTTCAGCTCCCAAAACAAGTCGGCCTTCTGCCCCATCCTCTAGCCCCAGATCGGGTGCAAAATCGGAGTCAGGATTGTGGCGGTGTGTCGGAACGCTGAGCGGGCATTCGTCGTGGGTGATGTCGGTAGCAATCAACTCTCGGCGGCAGATTCTGGCGAGTGGCAGCTTAGACGACACCATTAAGTTGTGGAACTTGCAAACAGGCAACTTAGTAAAGACGCTACCCGGACACTTAAAAGCCGTGAACTCAGTAGCGATTAGCCCCAACGGTCAATTTCTGGTTAGTAGCAGCGACGATACGACTGTGAAAGTCTGGAATCTCCAAACCGGAGATTTGTTGCACAACCTATCAGGCCATTCGCGCGATGTAAATGCGGTGGCGATCAGTCCTAATGGTCAAATTGTGGTCAGTGGCAGCGAAGACCGCACCGTGCGCATTTGGAAGCTGACGACCGGAGAGTTGCTACGGGTGTTGGCTGGGACTGCTGGCATGGTCAAAGCAGTGGCGATCAGCCCCAACGGTCAGTGGTTAGCGAGTGGCGGGTTAGACAACCAAATCAAGTTGTGGAATTTGAACAATGGTGAACTAACTCGCACCCTCTACGGTCACTTCAACTCAGTCAACTCGGTGACGATTAGCCCCGACGGACAAACGCTAGCAAGTGGCAGCAAAGACAAAACCATCAGACTGTGGAATCTCAACAATGGTGAGCTAATTCGCAGTTTTTCGGGCCACTCTGATATGGTAAATGCGATCGCGATCACCCCTGATGGCAAAATGCTGATCAGTGGCAGCAGTGACAAAACCATTAAGGTATGGAGTGTCGCAACGGGTGCGCTTTTATGTACCCTAGCGGATCACGGTAGCCCCGTCAGTGCGATCGCAGTCAGTGCCGGGGGTCACCTGTTCGCCAGCGGCAGTTGGGATAACACCATCAAGATTTGGCAGACGACTCAATCGGGTTCATCGGCACGACCAATGTAAAGCCTTCAGCAGTGCCCAGAGTTTGGGTATTGGGAAGTTGCAGTTGGGTCAATGTGGCTTGATCTAACAACAAATACGCTTGATTTACCCCAAGGTTTTGCAGTTCTGGGAGTGATTTGGGAAGCACCGAGCGATCGCGATAAAAATCGAGGCTAGGGCGATAGTTCGGGAAAGAAGTATATACAGTAGCGCCTGCGGGAGTGTTGGCTTTGATCAGAGCCGCAACGGGCTTCACAGGATAAGCTTCATTCAACTCCCACAACCACAAAGGAGAACTCATCAGCAAAGTTAAGCTGAGGTAACAGCCTACAAATAAGAGGCCAACAAAACGGCGATCGCCCTGCCAGAGCCAGTAAGCCGTCCCACCAAACGTAATGGCAAGCACAACTCCGAGCAGACCTAAAATCG
>CBIHQL010000421.1:0-4397 GCA_966211855.1 uncultured bacterium | reverse complement strand
TGAGTGTCTTGAGCAATATAAGTTTCACCAAAACCACCACCACCCAAAACCTTGACGATGACGTAGCGGTCTTTGAGCTTGTTGCCAATGATGGCTCGTTCTCGCTCTTGCAAAATACTTTGCAAATCGTCGTGTTCGCTCTGGCTAATCAATTCTTTGACAATCGGGGCATCGGCAAAGTTAATAAATGCTTCCCGTAGCCGCCGCTTTTTGAAATGCTCTAAGAGCGAGTTGACAAAGATGTAAGACACGCCACTGCCAGCGATCGCAGTAACGGGTAGCGCAGTCGGTAAGGTTAGCTGACCATAAACAAACACCAAATAGCTCACCCCACCCCAAGCCAAGGGCAACCCCAATACCAAAAGCCAACGGAGCCAAGGTTGCTTGGGATAACTCAGGAGAATGCCCGAACCAATCACCCCTAATAAGACCACGATGCCTTGCACCGAGGTATTAGGAATGGCTGTCGCGATCGCCTGCTTGCTTAACAAAGTCGCGATCGCATTGGCATGAATTTCTACCCCAGCCATGCGGTCTGGATAGAGCCACGTTTTAGAAAAGGGAGCGGCCCAAAAATCTTGCAAGGTGTTGGCAGTCGCCCCAATCAACACAATTTTATTTTTGAAATACTCGCCCCGCTGCAAGTAGGTATTCCAGTTAGCAGGGTCTAAGACATGCCAAAACGGAATCTGCTCAAACGTACCTGCAGGCCCATGAAACCAAATTTGTTCACCCCGTTGTTGAGGGATGGGTACTTGCGCAGCTTGTAATGTTGCCTCTGCAAAAGCGGGAACCGAGCCAGCTAACTCTCGCAACACTCCAGCTTGTTCGGGATATTGCTGGATCAGGGAATCAAGAAACTGGTTGCCGAAGCGATGAATGCGACCATCAGGTTCTACCCAAAAGTTAATTGAACCTGGCACCCCTCCCGCATTTTGAAACAACGGCAGCGGATAAGTAAGCTGAGTGATGCTGCCATGACGATGGTTAACTTCTTCATATTCCGTCGCCAACACGACCCGCCCTGGATAGCGCTGCAAAGTTTGCTGAAGTTGTTGGTCATCTTGCGGGCCATAACTACTCGGCCCCGCCAGCAACACATCTAAGGCGACTGCTCGTGCCCCCGCCGCTAGTAAGCGATCGATCGCCTGGGCGTAGGCAGTGCGTTTCCAAGGCCAAGCTTGTAGCGGCTCTAAATAGGGGTATTGCTGTGGGTTTGAGCGGTAGATTTGCTCTTGAGACAACGACAGCTCATCGATCGCTAAAATCACGATGTCATTGGGGACAGCTACCGGGCCTCGCAGCTCAAACAACAGCGTTTGGGCTTGACGCTCCATGATTTGGGCTGTGTTGGTATTTGAGGCCGTCGCGATCGCCGCTGCAGCCGCCCAAACCGCTGTCAAAATATGCCCCCAGTTTGGCAAGCTAAATAACTGGCGAGCTGGCGTGGCAATTTTGTGGGTCACGAGAGAGCGAACCGTCGTCGCCGGATTGTAGGTTGCTAGCCGTGACCGTGTTTTTGTCATCGTCTTCTCAGCCATTGAATACGTCTAGCTCATCATCTGGTTTGCCGATCTTGAGCAGATCGAGCCATTGATTTGGTAGAGCTTCAGCCAGAAAACCCCCTCAGCTTGCCCCTTTGCGATCGCAGAATGGCTGACCCTGATTGCCGTCAATCTTTACACCAACTTAGCAAATCTCTCTAGACCCCTGGCACACTCTAGCCGACTTAATGAGGAACGGGAAGAGAGACTTATAAATGGTTCGCTGCCTTATCTGCGCTAGCTTTTGAGCGATCGCGATCAGTGTTGCAAAACGCAATAATTGACTTAAAGGCCGCTTTCAACCTCTAACCTAGAACTTCACGTTAGATTTTGCCGCATTTGATCGCTCAATTCCTATTAGAATGCCGCTAACGAATTCCCAGATGGAGTCCTTATAATAAGGGAACATTAACTAGAAAAGAGCTACAAACAAGCGATCGCGATCTATAAGCCATGCTTTTGTGGTTGATAGAAACAGCAGTTGTCTAACGAGTTATAGTTCTATATACCTACATTAAACAGCTACGATCTCGAATTATGCACCCTCATAAACATACTTTAAACTGGTTTCACTTGCTGTCTGGCTCTAACTTTATGCCATTGGATAGAGGCTGAAGAAACTGGCAATAGCGGCTAATAGGAAACTAATTAAAACTAAATTCAATAGGCTGCTTGCCTTTATATCGTCAGATCAGCGTTTCAAGCCGTCTCCTGATTGAGGAGTCAGCTTACTGCTTCCGTCATTAAATTCAATTCTCTAATTTTTATTAGGTCTAAGTTTCTATGCCTTGTTTGATGAACCGTCTGTCTATTTTTGTAGACGGGAACAACATGTTCTATGCGCAGCAAAAAAATGGCTGGTTTTTTGACCCTAGGCGGGTGCTAGAACATTTCACTAAAGATCCCGATATTATGTTGGTCAATGCCTTTTGGTATACGGGTATAAAAGACCCTCAAGACCAGCGCGGTTTTCGAGATGCCTTGATTAGCTTAGGCTACACCGTACGCACCAAAATTCTCAAAGAGTATTACGACGATAACTCTGGGCGCTATTCGCAAAAGGCCAATTTAGATATTGAAATTGTTATTGACATGTTTAACACCGTCGATCAATACGATCGCGTCGTGTTATTTAGTGGCGATGGCGATTTTGAACGGGCGATCGAGCTGTTGCGCTCCAAAAGCACTCACATCACGGTGGTTTCGACTGAAGGCATGATTGCCCGCGAACTCCGTAATGCTACCGATCGCTACATTGACCTCAACGATATTCGTGAACATATCGAGAAGTTTGACTCGCAGTTTTAAATTCGCTGATTTACTTTAAAATTTCGTCCAACTCCTTAGAATAGGGGTATTGTCAACTGGCGATTAAGTCGGCTGAATTTTGCTATGAAGATGCAACCACAACCAGACCGGATTATCATTTTCGATACCACCTTACGTGATGGTGAGCAGTCACCCGGTGCGACGCTGAATGTCGAAGAAAAGCTAACGATCGCCCGCCAACTGGCCCGACTGGGAGTGGATGTCATCGAAGCAGGATTTCCGTTTGCTAGCCCCGGTGACTTTGAAGCGGTACAAAAAATTGCTCAGACTGTAGGCACCGAAACTGGCCCCACTATTTGCGGCTTAGCGCGGGCCACTCGGCAAGACATTCAAGCAGCGGCAGATGCCCTCAAACCTGCTGCCCATGCTCGCATTCACACCTTCATTGCCACGTCAGATATTCACCTCAAGCACAAACTCAAAAAGTCACGCTCTGAGGTGATTGCGATCGCGGAAGAGATGGTCGCCTACGCCAAATCGTTTGTCGATGATGTGGAGTTTTCACCTGAAGATGCGGGTCGCTCAGATCCAGAGTTTCTCTACGAGGTGCTAGAGCGGGCGATCGCGGCTGGAGCCACCACGATTAACATTCCTGATACCGTGGGCTATACCGTGCCTAGCGAGTTTGGGGCGTTGATTCGTGGCATTAAAGAAAACGTACCCAATATCGATCAAGCGATCATTTCGGTACATGGTCATAATGATTTGGGTCTAGCAGTCGCTAACTTCTTAGAAGCGGTCAAGAACGGGGCTCGGCAGTTAGAATGCACGATCAACGGCATTGGCGAACGCGCTGGGAACGCTGCCCTCGAAGAATTGGTGATGGCTTTGCACGTACGGCGACAACACTTCAACCCGTTCTTGGGTCGGCCTGTAGACTCCGAAACACCGTTAACCAAAATTGACACCCGCCAAATTTACAAAACCTCCCGCATGGTATCTAACCTGACGGGCATGTTAGTGCAACCGAACAAGGCGATCGTCGGTGCGAATGCCTTTGCCCACGAGTCAGGAATCCACCAGGATGGGGTGCTCAAGAACAAACTCACCTATGAGATTATGGATGCCCAATCCATCGGTCTCAACGAAAACCAAATTGTCTTAGGCAAGCACTCTGGTCGCAATGCCTTCCGCACTCGGCTTAAAGAGCTAGGTTTCGACCTATCTGAGCAAGAACTCAACAAAGCCTTCCTACGGTTTAAAGAACTGGCAGACAAGAAGAAAGAAATTTCGGATCGGGATTTAGAAGCGATCGTCAACGATGAAATTCAACAAGCACCCGAACTCTTCCGCCTGGAGTTGGTGCAGGTGTCTTGCGGCGATCGCGCCCGACCTACCGCAACGGTCACCCTCCGCACCCCCGACGGTGAAGAACTGAGTGACGCAGCGATCGGCACTGGCCCTGTGGATGCCGTGTATCGAGCGATCAATCGGGTGGTGAATGTGCCCAACGAGCTGATCGAGTTCTCGGTGCAATCGGTGACGGCTGGCATTGATGCGATCGGGGAAGTAACGATCCGGCTC
>CBIHQL010000420.1:0-4398 GCA_966211855.1 uncultured bacterium | reverse complement strand
TAAACGTTGACTCGGAAGCGGGCCAGACCTTTGACACCATAAGAGCAATCTAACTCCCAGTTTTGCTCTAACAACTTACGTTGGTTGTTGTTAAGCATACTGAAGATGAGGCGTTGACAACTTTCGGAGGTTAAGACCTCATGTTCGGTGGGGGTAAGGTGACCACTGATGCGGATGTAGGGAGGCAGCCCTGCGGAAAGGTGTAAATCGGAACCACCTCTCTCAATGACTTCTTCCATCAGGTCTTCAATCATTAATTCCATGGTTTCTCTCTCAATCTCTAAGGTAGATGGTGGTTTTGAAGGTGATAAAGCTTACGTTGATGAAGCTACGACGGAACGACTTTAGTCTTGGAAGCGGGGTGTAGTGCAGTAGGGGCAGTCAATCCATTCAGGTTTAGCTTCTGCACCGCATACTCGGCAAGTGAGAGAGCTTTTTCGCTTTGCTTTGAGCTCTGCCTCAAGACCTGTGTCTGTGAAGGTGACGCGCTCAACTTCTTCCAATGTGGTTAATCCTTGCCGCACTAAATTTAGGCTATAAGCTAGCAAGGTTTGCATGCCCTCTTCCACAGCTACTTCCTTGATGCGTTCGGTAGGCGCTCCTTGAGTGATTAGGGTTTGGAGGGCTTCCGTAACGCGCATGACTTCATAAACCCCACAGCGGCCTTTATAGCCTACGCCTTTGCAAGCCGAACACAGTTGATTTTTGGCTTGCGCTTCTTGAATCTCATCAGGCTGCAATGTGTTGGCTTTATAGAGGGTGATTTCGGCGTCGCGGGAGCTCGATAGGCCGAACCGAGCTAGTTCTGCTGCAGAGGGTTCGTAAGGAACGCGACACTCAGAGCAAACTCGACGCATAAGACGCTGAGCCACGACTCCAAGCAAGGCACCCGAAACCATGAAAGGTTCAACACCCATCTCATCAAGACGAGCGATCGCGCCTGCTGCGTCATTCGTGTGTAGGGTAGTTAAGACCAAGTGTCCGGTTAGAGCGGCTTCAATTGCGGTTTTGGCAGTTTCTTTGTCGCGAGTCTCACCCACCAGAATTACATCAGGGTCTTGCCGCAAGAATGCCCGCAAGATAGCCGCGAAGTCCATGCCCTTTTCCCGGATTACCTGCACCTGAGTAATGCCAGGTAAGGTATATTCAATCGGGTCTTCTGCCGTGCTGATGTTTACTCCTGGGTCGTTGCGTTCTGCTAAAGCTGAGTAGAGAGTTGTGGTTTTACCAGAACCCGTCGGGCCTGTCACCAAGATTAGACCGAAGGGACGGCTAACCATCTCTTGGACGATCTTTAGAGACTCAGGATCAGCAATGAGCTTGTCTAGGCCCAGTTGAGTTGCAGAGTTGTCGAGAATCCGCAGTACTACTTTTTCACCATAGCGACTGGGGAGAGTGTTCACCCGGAAGTCGACTTTACGCTCTTGGAAAATGCGGCGAATCCGTCCGTCTTGAGGAGCGCGTCGTTCTGCAATATCTAGGTCAGAAATAATTTTGAAGCGAGCTGTAACAGCTGGGATAATTTTCTTGGGCAAGGGATCAAAGGCTTGACGCAAGACCCCATCCTTACGGAAGCGAATTCTCAGATACTCTTCCTGGGGCTCAATGTGAATGTCAGAAACACCTTCTTGCAGAGCCTTGATCTAGATTTTATTGACAAGGTTAATAACCGGAGCATCAGATGCACCTCTAGCGGCGTCATCTAGGTTAGCTTCTGCATCATCTGGGGCATCTTGGAGGTCGAGGTTTTCTAGCCCTGCAATATCAGATTGAACATCAACACTCTTTTGCAGCTCAATTTGCTTGGTTCGTTCGACCTGCTCATCTAAATACTTGGAAATGAGCTGGTTGTAATCCTCTAACGTGATGACCATGCGCTGAAGCGCTAACCCTTGTGCCCGCAAAATCCGGTTGAGGTCGTCTTGGGCATCTAGGTTGTCGGGGTCAACCATTGCTACCAAAACAGCAGGTGGAGTTTCGGTGCGAGATAGAGGCACGAGACGATAGCGACGGCAAATATCGATGGGAATCAGAGAGTCGATTAAAAACCCAACTTGACTAGCCGTAACCTCGCTGATTTCAGGGTCAAGGGACTCTACCCCGTAGAGGATCTTCAACTCAAAAAGTTGCTGCTTCTTATACTGCCGCAGGAGGTCAGGGCTGAGTTGCTGGCCGGTTAGTGATTCTAGAACTTCAACAATAGAGCGGCCAGACTTACGACTCTCAATCAGAGCCTGCTGCATTTGTTCTTGGTTGACATACCCAGATTGGATGAGCTTGTTGCCAAAAGGAGAAAAGTCATTCCTGACAATAAGAGCGCGCCGCTGCGAGGAAGAGTTAGTCATAGCTGATGCAGAAGATCTCCTTGTAGAGTGTTCCCAAAAACCTTGGGCATAATTACGAGCAGCAATATTTAGGTTTATTTAAGAGTTGTGAAATTTACGTGTTTGCTAGGTGCTGTCATAGTTGGGATGGCCTCAGACAACTAGGTTTAGCTAACTGTTTATGAAGTCACTTGGCTGCTGGGGCGATCGCACTCGCTAGTTTTTGAGGCAAAGCCAACGAGGACAACAGTTCATATTGTTCAGCATGATAGCCTTTGCAGAGCGGATTGAGAGAACTTTGTAACTACATTTTGTTAGTGGTTCTCAGCAAACTACCAAGGGAAGAAGTACGGATATTGCACCTTTGATTCACTAGGGAATTGGTAAATCTAGTCGTTACAATTGGGAATGGCAAGTTGCCAAGACTGAGATTTAAAAACTCAGAGCGAAATCAATGGGTTTCATCCCAATGATGGTTCTTGGCGTCGGTGTATCTTTACACATTCCCCAAGCTAGGCTGTCAAGGTAGCATTTTCTTAACGTTAGGATTGAGTGCAGATGATGGGTGAAGAAAAGCAAGTAGAAAACATCCAAGATTTGACAGGCGATACTTCAGAAGAAGTTTTGGACGCTGGAGTAGATGCAGAAATTTCTGAATCGGACTTGAACGCTGTTCTCGATGCGACATCAGGTGGAGAGACGACCTCAACGGATGCTACCCAAGATGCAGCGTTTGACGACTCTGGCGACCAGTCGACTGTTAGTCAGATGGCTCAGGAGATTGCAACGCTAAAGGCTCAGTTGGAAGACCGTACAGGGCAATACATGCGGATTGCCGCAGATTTTGATAACTTCCGCAAGCGCACTCAAAAAGAAAAAGAAGATCTAGAGCAACAAATCAAATGCTCAGCGATCGGTGAACTGCTGCCTGTCGTTGATAACTTTGAGCGGGCGCGATCGCAACTGAAACCCCAAACTGATGGGGAAATGAACATTCACAAAAGCTATCAAAGCGTTTACAAGCAACTGGTTGATTGCCTAAAACGTGTAGGGGTATCGCCGATGCGCTCAGAAGGCAAAGAATTTGACCCCATGCTGCATGAAGCGGTGATGCGTGAAGCTACGGATGAGTACCCTGAAGGTACGGTAGTTGAAGAGCTAGTTCGGGGATATCTCTTAGGAGAGCGTGTGCTTCGCCATGCCATGGTCAAAGTTGCTGCAGCTCCAGACCCCGTGATAACCTCTGAGGAAAGTGACCAAAGCCTGGAAAACGGTTGATTGCGATTGATTTGATAGTGGCTTGTAAACTTCGGGTGCTGTGCGGGTAGCCTAACTTTTGAGCCTGTGGCTAAGTCTGCAGCACCGAGTTGTTTCGGATCTCAATCTTGAGCGAAATAGTACGCTTCAGTAAATTCCGCTTTATATTTAGTTCAAACTCTATCCACTTCGTTCACATTAGCCGCCTCTAAACTATGGGAAAAGTCATTGGGATCGACTTAGGTACGACCAACAGTTGTGTTGCTGTTCTAGAAGGCGGGCAACCCATTGTTATCCCGAACTCAGAGGGTGGACGAACAACCCCTAGTATCGTGGGGTTTGGCAAAGCAGGCGATCGCTTAGTGGGGCAACTAGCTAAGCGGCAGGCAGTGACTAATGCTGAAAACACGATTTTCAGTATTAAACGGTTTATCGGTCGTCGTTGGGAAGATACTGAGACTGAACGCAGTCGAGTTCCTTACAACTGTATTAAAGGTCGAGATGAGACGGTAGATGTCCAGATCCGTGGACGCACCTATACCCCTCAAGAAATTTCGGCCATGATCCTGCAAAAGCTCAAGCAGGATGCAGAGAACTATTTGGGCGAACCTGTCACCCAAGCAGTGATCACGGTACCGGCTTACTTTACCGATGCTCAACGGCAAGCGACTAAAGACGCAGGCACCATTGCTGGCTTAGAAGTCTTAAGAATTATTAACGAGCCGACTGCAGCAGCTCTCTCCTATGGTCTCGATAAGCAAGATCAAGACCAGCGGGTTTTAGTTTTTGACTTGGGGGGCGGTACCTTCGATGTCTC
>CBIHQL010000419.1:0-4425 GCA_966211855.1 uncultured bacterium | reverse complement strand
GTGGTCAGATTTGGCTGGAGAGCCCCGGCCTAGGTGAAGGGACGACGGTGACTTTTACCCTACCCAACATTGCGACGTAAGGAGTGGTTATGCAGATTTTACTGGTAGATGATGATTATTTATTAGCGAAGGGAACTGCGAAGCTGATTCATCGTTTAGGCGGGCATCAGGTTGAGATTACCGATGACCCTGCCAAAATTTTGCAGCGTTGTCAGTCGGGGGAAATCCAACTGGTATTGATGGATGTGAACTTGCCTGGTGCTCAATGGGCTGGGCAAGCAGTCAGTGGTGCTGACTTATCGCGCTTACTCAAACAAGATCCGGAAACAGCACACATTCCGATCATTTTGGTGACAGCCTATGCCATGCTTACCGAACGTCAAGCGCTATTGGCGGTATCTCAAGCAGATGATTTTCGCACCAAACCGATTACAGATTATGAAGAACTTTTGACGGCGATCGCAGAACTTTGCCCAGCTTCTTGATAACACAATGGCAACTCAACATTTATTCAATAAATTTTGAATAGACTGTCAAGGAACCAAAGGATTATAAGACCGCTTTTAGGGTATAAGCTTAAATTTCTTTCAAAAAGCGATTTTTCCCTTTCTTTCAGATTCAGCTCTCGATCTAAAATAATCGAAGGTTCATGCTGGGAGAGGAAGTGTGGATGTATAAAATCGCCGTGTTAGATGATGATGAGCACTGGTGTTTGACCATTCAACGCTTCTTTAGGCGAGAATTTGCAGTTTCTACCTATTACGATGTTCATGCTTTTTTGCCTCAAGCGAATCTCTATGATTTGGTAGTGATTGACTTCTCAATTCCACCCGCTCGCTTTGAGAAAAACATGAACGGTTGTGAATTGATTTGTTATTTGAAGAAAAACCTATCGAACCCCCCGATTTTAGTGTTGGCAACCGGATTTGTCAGCCGCCGAGATGTAGGGGTGGGTAAAGAGATTTGTCCGCAGGCAGATGACTTTATTGCCAAAGATATTGGTCTAGACGAAGTTTTGCAACAAGTTCGCCGTCTGCTGATGAACCAACCCCCTCGGCAACTCCAAGAAAAAAGTGACTAGGCTATGTTGTTGAGATGTTGGGATCTGGTAGGGTTTTAAGACGGTCTTTGCTTCGATAAACAAGGCAGCCGTAGTGCATTGCTCTCTGAGCCGCAGTTCAAGAGAGGGTGTGTCAGCTTTTCGCTTCAACGAATAGAGGATCAGCATGGAGGCAATGAAAGGACGAGATCTCCTCAGTTTGGCAGATCTGAGTGCCGATGAGGTTCAGGCAGTTGTTCGCTTAGCAGCTCAAATGAAATCCGGTCAGGTAGAGCTGCACTGCCCGAAAGTCTTAGGCTTGTTGTTTTACAAGGCATCAACCCGCACTCGCGTCAGCTTCTCGGTCGCCATGTATCAACTGGGGGGCCAAGTTCTAGATTTGAACCCGAATGTGACCCAGGTAGGGCGTGGTGAGCCTTTAGAAGATACTGCCCGTGTGCTCGATCGCTATCTCGACATCATGGCGATTCGTACCTTCGAGCAAACCGATCTCGAAACCTTTGCCCACTATGCTCAAATCCCGGTGATCAATGCCTTAACTGATTTGGAGCATCCTTGTCAGGTGTTGGCTGATCTGCTGACAATTCAAGAAAAGTTTGGTTCTTTATCAGGGTTGACGCTGACCTATTTAGGTGACGGCAATAATGTTGCCCATTCACTGATGCTGGGTTGTGCGCTGGCAGGCATGAATGTACGGGTGGCAACTCCAACGGACTATAAGCCTTTGCCAGAAATTGTTGCCAAAGCCCAAGCGATCGCAGGCTCTCAATCAGAAGTGCTGGTGACTGACGATCCAGAATTGGCTGTGAAAGGGGCGCAAGTGCTCTATACCGATGTCTGGGCGAGTATGGGTCAAGAAGCCGATGCAGAAGCTCGTGTACCGATTTTCCAGCCCTACCAAGTCAATGAGCCTCTGCTGAGCTTGGCAGACCCTGAGGCGATCGTGTTGCACTGTCTACCTGCTCACCGGGGTGAAGAGATTACCAATGCAGTCATTGAAGGGGCGCAGTCACGAGTTTGGGATCAAGCCGAAAACCGTCTCCATGCTCAAAAAGCTCTCTTAGCAACTTTGCTAGGGGCAGCGAACTAACCCAGCGCTTTAACAAACGCAATCTAAATTAACGGAAATTTGGGCTGAAGGGCTAGACAGGCGATCGCTGTAGTGATACAAGTGTTCTATGGTCTGAAAACTCTCAGCCTTGAAATAACCGTTATGCAACGCCTCACTGAAGCTCAGCAGCAACTTTTTGACTGGCTCGTCGATTATATTCGGCAGCACCGTCACTCGCCATCCATTCGGCAGATGATGCAAGCCATGAACCTCAAGTCTCCAGCCCCGGTGCAAAGCCGCCTGGAGCACCTTCGGGCAAAAGGCTACATTCAATGGACTGAAGGCAAGGCACGAACCATTCGGATTGTGCAGTCAGTCCCGCAAGGGGTGCCGATTTTAGGGGCGATCGCAGCCGGGGGCTTAGTAGAGCCATTCACCGATACTGTGGAGCGTTTAGATCTCTCCGATTTAGTGCTGCAACCCCAATATTTTGCGCTACGGGTATCTGGCGACAGCATGATTGAAGCGCTGATTGCTACGGGTGATGTTGTGATTATGAAACCCGTGGCAGACCCGAAAGCTTTAAAAAACGGCACGATTGTGGCTGCGATGGTTGAAGGTGTTGGTACCACGCTCAAGCATTTCCATCGCAAAGGTAACCGTGTGTTGCTAAAGCCTGCCAATCACAAATACGACCCCATTGATGTGCCTGCTACGCAAGTACACGTGCAAGGCTCGTTAGTGGGTGTGTGGCGTGGCTACGATTCGACCGTTGCTTAACGGGTGTAGAAGGCCAAATTTGTAACGGATTTAACACAGAATCAGACCCTAAATCTTCCTGTGGCATGATTGACCCATGCTTCGGGAAGATTTGTTTTTTGGTAGCGTTTGAACGTTTGAGGTGATTGTGAAAGCAACCCAGTCCTTGCTGCAAGTGTTTGAAAGCCGGAAGATGGCAGCGCTGTTGTTTCTTGGTTTTGCTTCTGGCCTACCGTTATTTCTCACTAGTAAAACCTTGCAAGCCTGGATGACGGTGGAAGGCGTAGATCTAGGAGCGATCGGCTTATTTAGTTTAGTTGGCCTGCCCTACTCACTGAAGTTTCTCTGGTCACCTCTTTTAGATCGATTTGTACCTCCGTTTTTAGGGCGGCGGCGCGGTTGGCTGATCATCACTCAGGTGGGTTTGTTGCTGGCGATCGCAGCGATGGCACTGCAAAATCCCTCCCAAGCCCTGCAATTTCTGGCTATCAATGCACTGATCATTGCCTTTTTCAGTGCGACTCAAGATATTGCCTTTGATGCCTACCGCACTGATGTGCTGGAACCCCATGAGATGGGAGCGGGGGCTGCGGTGGCGGTGTTGGGCTATCGCATTGCCTTATTACTGACTGGCTCAGCAGCGTTGATTTTAGCCGATCGTCTCTCTTGGCCCACGGTTTATTTGTTGCTGGCGGTTTTGATGGTGTTGGGGATGATTACTAGCTTTTGGGCACCAGAACCTGAGCTGCGCGATCGCCCTCCCGAATCGTTGATAGCAGCAGTAAAGCTCCCGTTTATCGAGTTTTTTCAGCGTTTGGGCTTGGTACGCGGAGCAGCAATTTTAGGCTTCATCGTCCTCTACAAGTTTGGCGACGCTCTGGTCGGTAATATGGCGACCCCGTTCTTGCTAAAGACTGGTTTCACCCAAACCGATATCGGTGCAATTCAAGGTGGGATGGGGTTATTGGCGACAATCGTAGGGGTTTTAGCAGGAGGCGCGGCACTTAGCAAATTGGGCATTAATCGCTCACTCTGGGTTTTTGGTGGGTTACAAGCGGTTAGTAATTTGGCCTATTTGGTGTTGGCGCAACTGGGCCAAAACTACCCGTTTATGGTGGTGGCGATCAATATTGAAAACTTCTGTGCGGGGTTAGGAACTGCGGCGTTTGTCGCTTTCTTAATGAGCTTGTGTAACCAGCGGTTCTCGGCAACTCAGTTTGCTTTGCTGTCGAGCTTAATGGCGGTCAGTCGCGATCTTTTATCATCTCCGGCTGGAAAAATTGCTGAGGCTATCGGATGGCCGTTATTTTTTGGACTGTCTTTAGTAGCGGCACTGCCTGGATTACTGTTGCTGCCTGTGTTTGCGCCGTGGAATTTGCAAACAGTACCAACCACAAAAACAGACTCTGAGAATCTCGCAGACGATCCGCCCGCAGAGTTGTAGGATGAAAATAGGATCGCTTCACAAATCTTAGATTTTTTCTCAGATAACTATCCTCATTCCTGAGTTCCCTGATATGGCCGTCTTCCGTCAATACATTGCCCCGTTGTTTGT
>CBIHQL010000418.1:0-4431 GCA_966211855.1 uncultured bacterium | reverse complement strand
GTTGAGTCCGACATCATCAACGAGTATCTCGAGGAAGTGTTTCCAGAACCACCTCTATTACCCAGTGAACCGGGAGCCAGAGCGATCGCCCGCATCTGGATTGACTACGCCAACACCCGCTTTGCCCCTGCCTTCTCTAAACTACTGCGGGGCAAAACCACTCAGGAGCAGGAGCAAGGAAGACAAGAGCTGACAGAGTCTTTGTTGTACATTGAACGAGAAGGATTTAGTAAATTGTCGGGAGAGGGGCCTTACTGGTTCGGTAATTCCCTCAGCCTTGTTGATCTGACCTTTTATCCTTGGTTTGAACGGCTCCCGACGCTGAAAGAGTACCGCAACTTTAGCCTGCCAGCGGAAGCAACCCACATCCAAAACTGGTGGCATGCAGTACGCGATCGCCCCTCGGTTCAAAGCATTGAGAATCCGGTCAGCTTCTATCTAGAGCGCTACGCTAGATTTGTCACCACTCCTGCTGGAGCCGCCCGTAACTAAAAACTACAACACCAAATAATCAGCGAGGGAGGAGATCAACTGATCTTCTCCCTTAAAATTTGTTGTGGCGCAGAAAACTGGCAGTTTGTAAAGCATATCTCTAACAAAAAAGCTGATTTATAGTTTATAAACGAATCGTAAAAATGTTCCTTTTTACACCGAAAAAATGTAACTCTCAAAACTTCATTTCAAGGCTCAAAGTGCTCAGAAATAAAACTATTTAAGTCTATTTGCTAATTTCAAAAAATATCCAAAAAATCTAGAAATCCTGAATGAGAATGCTTGATTTTTAACTATAGCCATGCGAAACTACCATTTATTAAATACGGTAAGTCGATTGATTTACAGTAGATTATTTGTAAAAGCCAGTTAGTGATAGAGAGCATCCTAAGGAAAAAATTAACAGATCAGGGTGTTTGACAATAACTAGCTGGCCTATGGAGAGATTTTAACCGCTGCATAGATCTAACGTCAGAGCTGAAAATTTGAGCTTCACTCGGTTTAGTTTTGGAGATTTTGGATATGGGATCTGAACCTCGAGGTATGCATTTAGTACTTGAAGGGATGAGAAAGTCCTTCGGTCAGCAGACTGTTTTACAAGGAATTGATCTAGAAATATTGCCTGGAGAATTTGTAGCGATCGTTGGTCGTAGTGGCTGTGGTAAAAGTACATTGCTCCGCTTGATTGCTGGATTAGATACTCCCACAGAAGGTGAAATTTATCTCAATGGAAAACGCTCCCAGCGTCTAAACTCAAGAGCCCGAATGATGTTTCAAGATGCTCGACTTTTGCCTTGGGAGAAAGTGTTATCCAATGTAGAACTCGGTTTGTTTGGCTCCACTGGTTCTGTGCGTAGCAAAGCCTTGCAAGTGCTTCATGCAGTGGGGCTACAGGAAAGAGCATTTGAGTGGCCTTCCGTTCTATCGGGTGGTCAACGCCAACGAATTGCCTTAGCCAGAGCCTTGGTGAGTGAACCGCCTTTGCTGTTGTTAGATGAGCCGCTAGGAGCCTTAGATGCCCTGACTCGGATTGAAATGCAGCAGCTTTTGGAGAACCTTTGGCAAGAGCAGCAGTTTACCTCTCTTCTAATTACGCATGATGTCGAGGAGGCAGTGGTTCTAGCAGACCGAGTGGTGCTAATTGAGAACGGTCGCATTGCTCTCGATCATCGCATCGACTTACCGCGACCCAGAGAACGTGGGAATGCCGTCTTTGCTCAAACGGTCGAAAAGATTTTACAGCGGGTGATGGGCAGACCAGAACCCAACCAAAACCTGTTCGCGATCGCCTCTTAAGCGATCTCTATGCGGCGATTACCCCCACCACCATCAGCCAGCGATAGAGACTTTTAGCAAAACTAACGAATCACGGTATCAGTTGTAAGAGGAATTTTCATGGTTCTCGTTGCATCCTTTAAGTCACAGCAGCAAGGTATTCTAAAGCGCGTTCTAGCAGTGGCTGTGCCAGGTTTGATGATCATTGCCACCACGATCGCAGGTTGCACGAGCCAAGCTCCCAATGCTCAAAACTCCATAGACAAAACGAACTCACCTGGCATTAAAACCAAAGTGGTTCACGTGGGCTACCAGTCCTCTGGCGACATCGTCCGGTTGAAAGGAGTTTTAGAGAAGCGGTTAGAGCCATTAGGAGTCAAGGTGGAATGGGCACAGTTTCCTGCTGGACCACAACTCATGGAAGCGATGAATGTCGGCAAGGTCGATCTGGGTTCTGCCGGAGAAACGCCACCTATCTTCGCTCAAGCAGCGGGAGCCTCCATCGTTTATGTGGCAGGTAGACAACCTTCTACGGGTGAAGGGAGTGGTATTGTCGTTCCTAAGGATTCACCGATCAAAACGGTTGCGGATCTCAAAGGGAAGCGAGTGATCTTCCAAAAAGGTTCTGCATCTCATTATTTATTAATCAAAGCCTTGGATGAAGTAGGACTGAAGTATAACGATGTCCAAGCTGTGAGTATGGCTCCAGGAGATGTCCGAGAAGCCTTTATTCAAGGTAAAGTGGAAGCTTGGGTCACTTGGGATCCCCACCTAGCGATCGCGCAAAAAATTGCCAATGGCCGAGTCTTGCGAGATGCCAAAGGAATTGCTACTCAGGGTGGGTTCTATCTAGCCTCTAAGCAGTTTGCCAAGGAAAATCCAGAATTAATCCGGGTAATTTTGGAAGAAGTTGACAAGCTAGGAGAATGGGCTGAAGCCAACCCCAAAGAAGTTGCCCAGCTTCTACAACCAGAATTAAAGCTAGATCCGGAGCTGCTAGAAACAGTTAGTCAACGGCGGCGATATCGTCTCAGGCCCATCACTTCAGAGTTGATTGCCGAGCAACAAAGAATTGCTGACTTGTTCTACAGCAATCAAGTATTGCCAAAACAAATTGACCTCAAAGATGCCACACTCACGCCTGAGGAGTACGCAGCCATTACTCCCACCACCATCAGCCAAAAGTAACCGCAGACCTCGGCAAAATAATCATTTGTAGTTCTATCCTTCTCATCTTTATCCTGTCCTATGGTTCACTACAAACTCAATGCCAGACGATCGCCATTTAGTGCTCATTCTCTCACTTCTCATTTGGCTGTTCTGCTCCGCGATCGCCGGATTCAAGCCTTGATTCCCTGGGCTTTCCCCATCTTTATTCTGATTGTGTGGCAGTTGCTCTCCTCGTTCGGGATCATTCCCATCCGAATTCTCCCTGCACCCCTCTCTGTGGTGACGGCAGCCATTCACCTCAGCCAAACCGGAGAGTTATTCGTTAATATCGGTGTGAGCGCGAGACGAGCGATCGTCGGATTTATCATTGGTGGCAGTATCGGGTTCCTCTTAGGATTGTTTAATGGCATCTCCCCCATCGCCGAGAAACTATTTGATACCTCTATTCAAATGTTGCGGACTATCCCCAACTTAGCCTTGCTCCCACTGGTGATTCTATGGTTTGGCATTGGGGAAGAAGCCAGACTCTTTCTAGTTGCCTTGGGAGTTATGTTTCCCATCTACCTCAATACCTTTCATGGTATCCGTAATGTTGATCCAGGCTTAATTGAGATGGGTAGAGTTTACGGACTCAACACCTGGGCCTTATTCTGGCGAATCATTCTACCAGGAGCCATGTCATCTATTTTGGTCGGCGTTCGCTTTTCCTTGGGGATTATGTGGTTGACTTTGATTGTTGCCGAAACGATCGCCGCTGATTCAGGCATTGGCTACATGGCGACGAACGCTAGAGAATTTATGCAGACCGATGTCGTGGTCTTAGCGATCGTCTTGTATGCCCTCTTTGGTAAGTTGGCGGATGCGATCGCCCGAACCCTAGAACGCAGTTGGCTCCAATGGAATCCTACCTATCAAAAAGTTTAAAGACAGGACTTGGAAGGTTAAGTCGCAAAGATTGGAGTTTTAAGCAGGCATAGTCACCTCCAGCACTTGCTCACACGATCGCCTCTCATCATTTTCCTGACAGAGCGCTTATAAAACTCTTGTCTGTTTGCCTCTAAGAAACCAGGCTCCTAAGGTGATGGTTCCTAACACGACCGAGGGTTCAGGAACACTGGCTGCTTGATTGCGCTCCGTAGGAGTAATATTGCCAGACAGAACTGAATCTACGAAGCTAGCGTAGGTCGAAACTCGCGTATCTGCTGCCAGTTCTCCAAAAGTTGAATTGGTCGTTTCATCAATATCCGTTGACTGGCGTAAACCGGGATCACCCAGGCCATAGGAAGTGACCCCAGCAATGCGATCGCCAATGAAAGCAGGGCTACCTGAATCACCCCGTGCCGTGTTCACTTCGCTACTGCCCACCTCTAAACTACCAATGAGATTTGCTGGGGCATATCCACTGTCAAAATCATAAAGGAGTTGACTCATAGTAGCCGAAGTACCAGGGAAGTTTAGTAATTCCCAGCGAGCGGCCTCCGTGGCTTCAAATTG
>CBIHQL010000417.1:0-4444 GCA_966211855.1 uncultured bacterium | reverse complement strand
AAAATGATGTGCTCGTTGTCTTCCATCTCACCTAACACGTATTCGAGGTAAAAACGGCGTGGGCAATATTCCCAGGCATTTAGGTATGCCAGGGGCAAGAGGTCTTCCATAGTTAATGAGCTAATTTCGTGTTTGCAAAGTAGCCTGACCCATTCCCATTGCTGTTTTGCGGCCTACCCCCGCAAAGAAAGCGAAGTGGGACAAAATTGTTGCTATTCTTGCCTGCTCTGAATCCAGAAACCGATAGCGTGCCCAGCCAATCGCCCCGATCTCGACTGAATTCTCCATCCTCAGCTTCTGGGTCTTCAGGTCGTAGTCAGACACTAACCCATTCCATTGAATCTTCGGCAACCTTAGTTCTTCTGGAGCAAAGGCATTCCATCGACGCTGCAAACTACCAAAAACTGATTCAGGTAAAGGAAATGGTTGAATCCCTTGCCCTGTCTTAACCTTAAAGCTAGTTGGAGAAAGAAACCTCAGAGTGATATCGTCCAAAGCAGCCGGAGTTTTGGCCAACAAAGCGTAGTCTGAAGAACCTACCCAGGGATCGGCTCCAGGTAGCATGTTGATGCTCCGGAAAACAAAGGGAAACTTTGCTAGGGAAAAAGGTTGATCTCCCCACTTCTCTAAACCATTCAGCAACGGATCGATGAGGCTACCATCCAATAGCCCAATACGAAAGTAAAACTCGTCTCCTACTCGCACACCTGCTTTATAACGTTTACCAACAAGCCCTGAAAGGCTTAAAGGGGATTCCTGGCTTTTGTGAATTGCCTCAGAAATTATTGGATCTGCCATTCGGAACCAATCTAATACTTGGGCATGGATGGCTCGACCGCAGGCTGATGGTAATGTTCCACTGTCAGCAGCTCCCAGGTGAATGACGAGCGTGTGTAAGGTCGTGGACTTAAGATGCGGCAATGGTAGTGCTGGCTCCATAGGCTACCCCTCTTGGTAAGCAAACTCGATTAGGTAGATCTGTGAGGTTTAACCATTCCGGTAACTCAGACCAGTCACCTGGTTTAGAAATATCCCAGTAGGTTCCTGATAGCCGCGCCTGACTCACTAGACTGACAGGGGGCATGACGATTCGGTTGTAAAGCAACAAGCGGGTTGAACTGGGCAGGTCGATCGGATTCAGAGGATGGTCACAGGTGTATTCTCCTGAAGCTTGCCGAATTCCACTTTCAGGAATTAGTTTGGCAGTTACTCGGATCTTTGCTGCCCACTTTCCTAACCGAATCCAGGTATGCCGCTGATTATCCTCTTGCTCCTGCATCCATTGGGGTAGAGCTGTCATCTCTCTTGCCATGATGTAGGTTCTGTAGGTGCTGCCAACTGCCAGTTCTTTGGCCCGCCCGTAGTTAATGGGGTAGTTACGATCGGCCCCTTTATCCCCAAACTGTTTTGACTTACCGTAGTAGTTCACCTGCGCCGCTTTGAAGGTATTGACCTGATACGACCAGTTAATGGGTAGGGCAGGGAAAAGGTAAATGCCAGCTTCGTTCAAGTACAACAGGTTTTGCTCGTTATCAGCTTCTAGGTAGCCGGGACGCTGAGCGATCGCTCCTTGCAAACGATAAGGTCTGGGGATGTGAGTTGCCTCAAACAAGGCGTAGCTGAGCGCCCAATTATGTAGGTATTTTTCCGTTTCGTAGAGAGTCCCCATTTCTCGACTGGCGAAGAATACGTTATCATGCAGCGTCAGATTGCATAGGTATAGAACCATTAGGACTCACCTCAAGATTTACCTTTGCCTTTCTTGGCAGCAGCACCATAGGTCTCGGCATAGGTCTGAGTTTGTTGGTACAAAGTCGTCAACGTATTGTGCAAACGGCTGTTATCCTGATAAATCCCGCTAACTTCTGTCAAAAGTTCGTCTAGCTGATTATCAAAAATGGTTTGGCTTGCCCGGACAGGTTCTTGGTTGAGTAAGTTTTCGGCCACGATCGCTGCTTCTCTACGTAAATCACTAATTGGAACGCTCAAATCACCTTTGAGAGCATCATAAAGAGCTTGGGTAAAGTGCAGATTGCTGAAGATTTCGCCATCACAAATTGCAATACCAACAATGTGGTTCGCCATCGTACCTGTACGTGATTCTTGTGCCCCATAGCGGCGAGTCCGAATTAGGTTACCCAGCACGTAAATAAAGCCTTCTAGGGTAGGGTCACGCAAAGTTTCAACGGTGGGGAAGGCGACTTCTGGCAGTACATGATCGAGTTCGTTGATCGCACTTCGCATTTCACCTTTTTCGCTCATAGTTCCACCCTCGAACGGAGCATTGAAGGTAAAACTGCGGTGTGAGCTTTCGTAGGGACTAAGAGAGAAGGCTGAATCTGAGTAGACTTTGGAACGTTCTGAGCCGCTATCGCCGATCGCAAAGCCGTACAAGATGCAGTCTGGGCACTTTTTACAGGATTTTTCTCCGTTGTACTCGCAGAAATTGGCTTCCCCTTCAACTACTCCGTTAATGCCCAGCGATCGCAGTAGTTCTCGTCCAGCCAGCCGCTCTGGTGTCACTTGTTTCCGTTTGAACATCACCAGACGACTAATCGCTTGTCTAGATTTTTTGTCCTCCGAATCCAGCCCAGCTTGAGTGCGTGCAGTGTTCAAAACTCCGTCTGTTTGAAATACTGGAAAGGATTGGCTGTGACGCACCATGAAGAAGTGAACGTATTTTCCAGAGGCAAGACGAGGAAAAGCGGTGTGGAACTCTGGCTTTAAGATTTCAAGAATGCTCATTATTGATCTCCAGATTTTTGGTTGGATTTGGCTTGCCTTTCTTGCAAGGCTAGTTGGCGGTAGGCAAATTCAACCCCTGATTTCAGGCGGTTGCGGTGTTCCTGTAGCAGAGCGCGATCGCCCTTGCACATCCCTCCAAACACGTCCTTTACACAGGTGGTCATAAAAGCTTGAATGGCCTCAAACTCCTTTATTCGGCGAATTGCAAAGGGGATTTCTTTGTCCATCATGATTGGTCGCTTGTAAGGTTCCTGACGATCCAATGCTGCTTGTAATTGCCCTGCACCCTGCACAATAATCTCCTCGTCATCCCAATCGTTTGGAACTGAAAGGATTTGTTCTAGCGCCTTAGAGAGAGGTAGCAAAACGGTATGGCTAGATTCGTTAGCACTAGCTCGGTAGAACTGGCGATATTCTTCAACGAGTCGTTTTGTAACCTTTAACTTCTCTTGCATTTCCTTGTCTCCCTCTGCCCAAGTTTGGGCGTATTTCCAATAGCGATTAATTTCGTCAGCCGTGGGATCGCGCTTAGCTCCATCACGGCGTAATCCCTCCTCTGCCAGTGCAAAAATATTAAGAACATCGGTTGCCATCTCCCGAATGGTGACATTGAGTGCTCGCCAACGGGCATCGGGCGGGTCGCTACGGCTATCTAGATGGACGCAGTAAGCGACTAGTAGTCGATTTAACCCATCGGCTACAGTTCGAACACGACCAGCCACCCAGTCTTGAAGGTGTAGAGAGGTGGGCAGTCGAAGTAAAGTCCAAAAGTCTGCGGAACCATCTAGCTTGACAGACTCTCGAAAATCGTTGTCGCTTTCATATAAGGGAATTTGGCTCCCAGTAGCGACTACTTTTACTCCAAGCAACACAGGTAGAACCAAGGCTAGAAAAGCAGGCTCGACCCAGGCATCCGTAACGGTTTTGCCCCTGGTAGTGGTGTGGTTCATTGCCATGAAAGGCAAGTCTTCGCTAGAGTATCGCGATCCTGATGTGCTGCTGTCTTGATCGCTATCACCATCTACTACCCAGCTGAGCGATCGCAATGCGTCTGCACTCATGTCATTCTCTAACCAGTGCTTACGAACCTCCCAAAGGTTAACGCGCTTCAGGTCATTCAATAAGAGCCGAATGGCTGCTGCAACTTGAGGTGAGTAGACGTATGCCGGGAAGATGTAGAGGAAGACAGGTTGTTGTTCCTCCAACTTCCCTGCTGGCACAGACCAAAGAGCCTGTCGTAAGAGCATCTCTAGCGACCAAATCTTAGAAATACCTCGCTTAATCTGCCGTCCACCGAGAGGATTTTTGTTGCTATACTGCTGCGGCTTAAACAGTACGACAGAGTCCATTTGGTCTTCTGAGGCAAACTCGGCAGAGCTTAGGGAGCAAACTGGTTGCTTAGCAGCTTTGGTCTTTGCTGCAACATAACCTGCTAATTCATGCTGGAAGGATTGCTCCTGGTTAGCCCAGCCCTGAACTTCTAAGTATTGATCCAGATAGCTGTAGAAGATTTCACGGGTGGGGCTGAGATGTTCTGGGAAGAAGTTATTTTCTTCGGCCCAGAATGCCAATCGTTCGGCGAACTCTTGAAGCCTCTCGGAAATAGCATCTAGATCGAGAGTGGAATTATGAGCAACGTAGTAGTCAGCTGCATGATACCAACCCCAGTTGACCCCGCCTGCTTGAAGCTGCGTGTGTT
>CBIHQL010000416.1:0-4459 GCA_966211855.1 uncultured bacterium | reverse complement strand
GTCGCCTCCGTGAAAGGGAGGTGTCCTAGGCCTCTAGACGATGGGGGCTAGAACATGCTTGGCTCGCGTTTGCTTGCCGCGCCTTTATTAAATTAACCAATATCCCCTAGTCTGTCAATACTTGTTTGGAAAATTGCTGAACCTGCTGGAAAGGGTGACGTAGTGTGGCTTGCAGGCCGATACAGATAGGGGATCGCTGGACGTTTCGATCGCACGGGTCAGCTTAGGTCAGCTCGTTGGAGTTGCGCAGCCGAATTAATTGACGACGCAATTGCGGGGAAGCCTGAAGTTCAGAGATTTCTTCAGCATTGACCGTGATCTCCAATGGCTCCATGTACTCGTCGCTGCCACAGCTAAAGGCATCAATCAGTTGTTCTAACAGCTGTTCGCGATCGCGCAAAGCTCCCTTTTCTTCAATTAGCCGGAACTTCAAATGGATCTCACATTCATAAACGCCTACTTCAAACTCAGGGGTCTGCTGCTCTACAGGATCGTGTTTCATATTGCCGCTTATGTATGAGTTGGGATGGGAGTCAAGCAAAGTAACAGCTAAATCTGGCGAGATCCCGACAATCTGCTCAATCTAGAATTCAGTCTGCTGCTGCAAAACCGCCTGCCAAATTGCTAATTGAAACCGCTTCAGTCGTTATCTATTCCAAAAGTAGTATGCCCTGAGATAATTTTGAATCCGCTAAGTAGCTGAAATTAAATTTAAGTCTGCTTGAGACTTGAAAGTATCTTAAAGATATCTTTGCCACTTCTTCATCATCAGGAAGTGTAATTCTGCTTTAGCCCTTGTGGAGAGTAATCTGAATTTTAGATAGCTCCGTAGGAGGATCTGGATTTAGTCCTTCGGCCCTCTTGAGATGCTGGCGATCGCTGGATAAACTCTTTTTGTATTAATAGAAAGCAGGTAACAAAAGATACTAGAAATTCTTGAGACAGTATCTGTTCTCTCAGTCAAAATCATCCGAAAGAGTCGCGATTGCATCAATTGAGTCTAAAAGCGAACTGGTCTATTATCTAAGTACGATAAGTCACAAAAATAGCTTAACAATTGCCTCAAAATAGCAATATTTTCTCTAAACTTATAGAAGTTTTGCACAGAATCTAAGGGCGATCGCTGAAAATGCCGAGTGCTTTATGATTGATCTCCGTGCTAGTTTTTACTGTAATTACGTAGATAAACAAGTATATTTATGGTTAGATTTGAGCTTGAAACCAAGAAACTTTGTTAAGAAATATTGATAAAAGATTGAATCAAAATACCTGATCCCTCCCTAGAAATTGCTTAGTAATTAATAATTGATTGCAACTTTGGAGACTATAAGGGCTCAGGATAGTTGTTAAAAGCTGAACAGACTTTTAGCTAAATTCACTAGAAACTTTGTAACAGCATTTAAGCTAAAAGATCAATTTCTAGTGAAAATGCTGTGATTTTGCAGGCTTAAAATTACGTCTACTGAGAAAGCAATGCTAACTGTTGCATGTAACTTGACAATCACCAAAACTTATTGGCTTATCTTGTGAAGTTTACACCTATAAAGGTGAGTGAAGTTGGGATTTAGTTGCGATAGACAGGTAGCGTGAAGTGGAAGCAGCTGCCTTTATCCGTAGAGGAGTCAACCCAAATTTGACCGTAATGCGCTCGAATAATGCGTTGGCATAAGGCAAGACCAATGCCATACCCTTCTTGGGCTTCGTCACGCTTGAGGCGAAAACGTTCTTCAAAAATTAGCTCTCGGTTGCCCTCAGGAATGCCGGGGCCGCTATCACCAATACTGACTTGAATTTTTTGCGTGGTGCGATGCAGTACAGACAGTTGAATCGTACCCCTAGCGGGGGTGTACTTGACTGCATTGTCTAATAAGTTGATCAATACTTGGCGCACGCGCTCTGGGTCAGCGTAAACCAAAGGTAGGTCAGTGGGGATATCAGCCTCAACCACTTGGTTTTTGCGCAGAAAGCGATCGCTCAGGCTATCTAAAACCTCGTGGCACAAACTGCCCAAATCAATTTTTTGCGGTTGAATGTGAAATTCCGAACTCGTACCCCGTGCCGCTTGCAGAATATCAGTGATCATGCGATCGATCGCTTTCGTTTGGGTGCGAGCATGTTTGAGAAGTTGAGCAATCACATGGGGCTTAAGCCGACTGTTGAACCCCCCTTCAGCATCAAAACTCAACTCCAAGGTTTCTAAGGCGATGGAAGCGGCAGTCAGAGGATTGCGTAAATCATGGGCCAGCATCGCTAAGATCCGGTCTTTGAAGCGAATCTGTTCTTGCAGTTCTTCCTTATCTTGCTTGAGCCGAAAGATTTCATCTGAAAGCTGGATCAACTCAGCCGAGTGCGCAACAGAATTAATGGTTGAGCCAAGCTGATGATATTCAGCCGACTCATAGGGAGGGCGATCGAGCGTAGCAATATAATCTTCAGTTTCTTTTTGCCAGCGCGGCCACCAGTCAGAGAGTTGGTTGACGAGAGTACTGCCTGTCAGCGTATGACGTGGCTCAGGATGCAGCTTAATTAAGGTCGGTGTCGCTACCAACTTGAAGTGTTCAGCAAGGTAGGGTTGGTCACTCACGTCAATGATCTGAAGACCAAAAGCGTATTGTGTCTTCAGATTTTTCAGATATTGTCGAATTTGCCGAATCTGCTCTCCGGAGCTAGGTCGCTTATCTACAAAGAGAAGTAGCTGTAGCGGCACCTCAGGATCGATTGGCTTTTCTGGAGATGCTGTCATCATCTCTCTTTAGCGCTTAAGTTATGCGGATTGAACAAAGGTTATTTCCTAAGTGAAAGACATCCACTAGGTAGAACTGCTTCCCTACTCTACTAATAGACTACTGTGTTCTGAAACTTTTCAGGAGTAAAGATCAAACTTCAGGGCTGGGATCAGGGGCAGAATCTACATCAGCACGAGCCATGCGACACAGCAAAACTGGGCAAGGGGCGTGATGCAAGGCATAGTCACCCGTGGCGGTCAAGCGAGTGTGGCGAAAGGCGGGTTGGCGATCGCTGCCTAAAATAATCATATCGGCTCGCTGTTGAGCAGCCATTTGACAGATCAAGGGGCCAGGTTCACCTATTTGAATAAACGTTTCTAGCTCGACATTTGGGGCTGTCAGTTTTTCTTGAGCTTTTTGGATAATCCACTCGCTTTGCTCTTTTTGGGCTTGTTGTAGTGATTGTGTCAGTTGCCAACTCGGGGTTGGAGTGGCGAAGGGGCCAAACAGATGGTGAGGATTTAACGGAGTTTGAGCGCAGAGAATTGTGATCTGCTGGATGCCCACAGGTAAGAGTTGGCGGGTCAGAGCGATCGCCTGTTTGGTAGCTTGAGAGCCATTCACCACAAGCAAGACATGACCCCAGCGAGGTTGAAAATTAGGCTCTTCGGGCAAACCTCGGGCTACCAACACATGAGAGGCTGCATACCGCGCGATCGCCGAAGACACACTGCCAAGTAACAACTCCCGCGACCCGCCAATACCCCGATGACCTACCGCAATCAAACCTGCTTGAAGCGTGCGGGCATAGTTCAAAATTTCGGTCGCAGGTCGTCCCTCCCGACTCTGAAAGTTGATTGGGCAAGCAGGAGAATTGTCTAGGGTTGGGGTGATTTGTAGCTCTAGAAGAGATGGTTCTAAGAGTTCATCGGTTTCGAGACTGGGAGAGTCTGGTTCAGTTGAAGCTTCAAGAGCGCGAGCTTCAGTCGATGGCTTGCGGTTGAAACCAGCTAAGGATGGCAACCCCCTAGCTCGTAATCTCACAGGTCGGGGTTGAACCGTTAGCACTTCGAGAGGAACTGGTGTTGAGGTCGTAGTATCTGTCGGTAAGATTTGGGCAAGTGGCATGATCAACCGCTGAGCCATTTGAGCACTCAGAGAGCCATCAGTCGCGAGTAACAGCGGTGGCACCAGTGGGGCAGAAGTTGATTGCATCATGATGGAGGGTTGAGTCCTGGGAAGTTTGGGCAGGACAAAGCGCTAAATTTTCAATTTTGAGCAGCGTCAAGATACCGAGAACGCAGCTCTAACCCTATTTAGCCCCACATAATCAGACGTGTTGCAAAATTAGCGGCTTTGGCGAAAATATTTGTGAACTTGAAGACATCACAAGTTATAGAGGCGATCGCAGCGGCAGAGTTTTGTCAAGAACTCAACTCGCTTCCAGTGGGATAACACGGGCTAACCAAAAATCTCTTATAAAGGACAGATGTAATAATCCGCGTTTCCCGACATCGTGGGTTTAATTGTGACCGATAAACTGATATGTAAAGTTCTGGGAACTTGCGTAAAGTTGCGGGAGTAGGTGTTGATGAAGATTCTGGTGCTAGCTTGGGAGTTTCCGCCTCGCATTGTGGGTGGTATTGCGCGGCACGTAGCAGAGCTGTACCCAGAACTCGTCAAGCTCGACCATGAAATTCATCTGATTACAGTAGAGTTTGGACAAGCCCCTA
>CBIHQL010000415.1:0-4461 GCA_966211855.1 uncultured bacterium | reverse complement strand
TGCGAACGCTGCGAACCTGCTCTAGAAGGCAAATTCTAGACCTAACCCCCTAGCCCCCTTCCCTGCAAGGGAAGGGGGAACCGAGCTGTAGATCTACTCTAAAGGCTACTTTCTTGCACCCCTCGCCTCATAGGAGAGGGGCCGGGGGAGAGGTTCTTCCTTCGCGATCGCACCCATAGTTCTATCTCCCAGAAGATAACGTCTGGTAGGCTTGCACGCCATATTGGTGAAATCAAGCCTAAAGATTTTGAACTAACCATGACTGATATTGGATTCACCCATGTGGCGCTGCCCGTCACCGACATTGACGCCACGATCGCCTTCTATGCCAAATACGCCAACATGGAAGCCGTGCATCGGCGCACCGACCCGAAAACCAGGGAAAAAGTCGCTTGGCTCACCGACCACACCCGACCCTTTGTGATCGTGCTGCTGCAAGAACCCAACGTCGAGCACAAACTCTTACCCCCAGCCCACTTGGGAGTCGCCTGCGAAAGCCGAGAAGAAGTCGATCGCTTGTGTGAGCTAGCACGGCAAGATGGTTGCCTCAACAATGGCCCTGCCGATGCGGGCGCACCGATTGGCTATTGGGCGTTTGTCGAAAGCCCTGATGGTCACATTCTGGAACTCACCTATGGGCAAGAGGTGGCATTGCGAGTGCGTGAGACCGCTAAGGAAAAGCAACCTGCTGAGACTTCGGCCTAGAGAATTGTCACGCCTGGGACTTAAGGGTTTAGCATTTGGATTTTAAGATTGCTGATGCTGGTAGATGCATTTTGGCTCAAATGCTAAACCCCTACAGGACGCTTTGCCATCAGGCTTATTCCATGTCGGCGAGGGCGTATTTATTAGTTTTCTGTTCGAGGCGAGCGGCGATCGTAAACTTTTGCAGAAATTCTTGAGCGAGACCTGCAAAGGCTTTACCCCCGGCTGACCCTGGATTGCTCAGCACGACAGGTGTATAGGAATCAACCGCCTTCGAGACATTCACATCGACCGGAATGCGGGTTTTAAAGATTTTGGCCTCGCTGTAGTCTTCGTTTACCCGCTTCATGACCTGGCTATAGTAGCGACCTGTGAGCAAGTTGCCAGACAGCATGAAGGTAATGCCGAGCAACTGAATATTGACCGGGCCACCTTCTTTGTGAGTTTCGCGCAGCTTGGCGATGCGTCGTTCAAGAAGTTGAATCCCGATGAGTGAGAGGGGTTCGGGCTTGGCAGGCAGCACGTAAAAATCGCTGGCTAACAGAGCGCTACGGGTGAGTAGGTTGTAGCCAGGAGCGCAGTCGAGAATGATGAAGTCGTAGTCTTTTAAAACAGGTTTCAGAATACTTTTAACTAAATCTTTCTCAAAGCTATTCCAAACCTGTTCAAAATTATTGGTGCTGTCTTTGGTAGCTTTTTGAAACAGCATTTCGGAGACTAAAAATTCATCGTATAAATCGATGTCTCCGGGTAATAAATCTAGCCCTTTAACGTTGCACATGAAGGCTTGAACTGCTTCAGGGACAAGGTTAGGCAACTGCTTGTCGGCATAAATAGCCCGGTGGACTAAGTGCCGCAGAGTGCGCTTGTTGTTGCGCAGTTTGGCGAAATCACCAGGAGCCATGAGGCTGAGGGTCGCGCTGATTTGGGTGTCGAGATCGACGATTAAAACTCGCTTACCATGATTTTTGGCGAGGGCAGTAGCTAAGTTGATCGTGAGGGTCGTTTTGCCAACCCCACCTTTCATGTTGACGGTTGCGATAATTGATCCCATTCGTTGCGTCCTCTCCAGGGTGATGCATAGCCAGAGTAGTTTTGGCTACGGGTTAGGCACCTGCGACATAACATGCAGTCCCGATCATAAGCGCAGTTGTACCAAATTTTAAACTTTACTCAGGGGGAATCTTGGGTCGTTGCGATCGCTGATTATTTCCCCTCAGAATACTCGATGAATGGTGATGCTGGCCTGATAATTTAGGCGCTAGAAGTTGCATCTTAGCCTGTTGGGGATCAGGGGGAGATCCGCACTTGCTCTAACTTTTCTGGTTTCTGAAAATACTGTAAACTTTCCTTAAGAGAGCAAGGAGCGATCGCCGTGACGACTCGTGGATTTGGTAAGGTAGAAACCCCGAAAAAGCCTGCTTCTAAGAATGCTACTAAGCGCGCCGAAGCATCGAAGCAGTACGACAAAATGAAGGCGGAAGGGGTGCCTGAGTTCACTATCTTTATGCGAATTCAGGGCAAGAAGCAGTGGTTCCCAGTCGGCGCGATCGCGGTGAAGCGCAGCAGCCAAGTCAACATGGCGATCTACGACAATGAGCAGCAACTAAGAGAGGCAGCTTTCCGGCTGTTTCCAATCTTGCGGAAAAACCAAGCCAATCTGGAATACGGCTATCGGTTGAAAGAATATAACGACGAACCCATCCAAGTCGCAGTTAAGCCTGAGCAAGCGGTCGCCAATGCCGTTCAATCTGCAATCAACACGGTGAAAGATCGCGTCACATCTCTTTTCAAGCGCGGTTAACTAGTTCTTCAAGCTCGACACATCTTTAAAGATCTAAATTTTGATTTAGGGTGAGTAAAAGCTTTTTACACGCTGTTGAGGCTAATTGTAAAAAGTTGATTTACTCACCCTTTACGCTCTTTAAATTTTTGAAAATTTTGAAACATTTCTCTGATGTTGAGCATTGATCTTAAGCCAGAATCGAAAGCTATAAGGCGGCTTCCGGTTCACTTCGCTTCAGAGGAAAATTTTAGTTGGATTTTAATCCTGAGCATTGCCGTAATGAAAGTGAGGTGGAGAGCAAGCTGATTGTTCAGTATTTGCTACCTCAACTAGGTTATACCCCAGACACCTGGTATCAAGAAGTTGCTGTTGGTAGTATTCGCCTAGATTTTTTAGCCTTCGCTGTGCAGGTCATTCCGTTTGTTCTGAGTGACGCCTCACCGTTAAGTGTGGTGTTCGAGGCTAAAAGCCCTAGCCAGAATCTCGACACTCATGTTCGGAAGCTCAAACGTTATTTAGTGAGTTTAAATGTTCAGTATGGGCTGCTGACAAATGGTAAAGAAATTAGAATATTTGAACGCGTAGGAAATAATATCCAACTAAGATTCAAATGCTTAGGTCGAGAAGCTGAAACCAAGATTGAAGATATAAAAACTTTGATCGGCAGAGACACTCTTAAGGCAAACCCTGCTGGTGTAAATCAAGAACCTCTGAGGAAGTATCCTATGAAAATAATTGCCGTTTATCACAACAAGGGTGGAGTTGGCAAAACGACTACAGTAGTCAATTTAGCAGCGGCCTTAAGAAAAAAGGGTATGAAGGTTTTAATTGTTGACTTGGATAGTCAAGCTAATACGACCTTCGCTACAGGCTTAGTAAAATTTGAAGATGAGATAGATGACAACCTAAAAGATAGTAATATCGCTCATGTTATAAGTTCTAGATCTAGATTTTCTATCTCAGAGGTTGCTCGAAAATCTCAATTTAGCAATCCTGAAATTGATGTAATTCCTTCTCATATTACTTTAATGCAGCATGAGCGTGACTTAGTTGAAGTTGATAGTGCAAAAAAGAGATTAATTGACAAACTTAAACAAGAAGAAGACAGATATGACATCGTAGTTATTGACACACCTCCATCCTTAAACCTTTATGCACGAATTGCTTTAATTACTGCTGATTATCTGATTATTCCTTCCGATCTGAAACCTTTTGCCAATGAAGGACTGACTAACGTTAAGAATTTGTTGCAAGAAATTGATGAATTTAAATTGATGATTGGAGAACAACCTCTGAAGATTCTAGGTGTTCTTCCTTCTAAAATATCGACTAATAGTAGATTTGTTCAGCATACTCTACCAAAGCGAAAGGCTGTGATTCAGGATAGATACAATCTTCCTTTGATGGATACTTGTATCTTTGAAAGAGAAGATCTGGCTAAATCTGTTGAAAACTCCATTACTTTAGGAGACTTAGAGATTCCTGATCCTCGATCTGTGATTGATTACAAACCAGATTGTGATGCCGCCGAGGAGTTTGAACAGCTGGCTACAGAAGTAATGCAGAAAATAGGAATAGTTTAAATGAGTCTTGCTACGTCTCTAGTAGATATTGCAAACATCAATTCATCAGTTACCCGTTCAAATTTCTCGGAAGCAGATCTTGATAAGCTTGCAACACTTATTCTCAATGCAGGTGGGCTTGTAAGACCTCTGATTTTAGAGCGAATCAGTATTGACAAGTTTAAAGTACTTAAAGGGCACTTTGAATACTACGCCGCTGTTAGAGCATCAGAGAGAGATTCTAGCTATGAAATGGTTAGGGCGTTTGTTGTAGAGCCTAGTAACAAGGAGACTATTGAGGAGCAAATACGCGCTTTGAATGGTGAAGAAGCTTTACAAGATTTACATTCAGCTTCTAGGGTTGAAAACCTGAGGATCGATAATTTGGATGCTATCGAGCTGAAAGTT
>CBIHQL010000414.1:0-4471 GCA_966211855.1 uncultured bacterium | reverse complement strand
GTGGAGAGCCGTCTTGCTGAGGTTGGCATACTCATTACCCCAGAATAGTGGCTGACCATCTTTCCAGATCGACTGGTGAGTGTGCATCCCAGAACCGTTGTCGTTAAACAAAGGCTTGGGCATGAAGGTCACCGTCTTGCCGTGGCGCTTAGCAACGTTCTTGATCACATACTTGTAGGTCATCAAGTGGTCAGCAGCACGCACCAAGGTATCGAAGCGGAAACCGAGTTCGCACTGACCGCCGGTTGCAACTTCATGGTGGTGCTTCTCGATGGGTACACCGCACTCTGCCATCACCAACAACATCTCAGTCCGGATGTCTTGCAGTGTATCGGTGGGCGCAACGGGGAAGTAACCTTCTTTGTAGCGAGGCTTATAACCGAGGTTGCCACCTTCTTCTTTACGACCCGAGTTCCAACGACCCTCGACGGAATCTACGTGGTAGTAACCTTCGTGCTCAGATTGGTCGAAGCGAACGTCGTCAAAGATGAAGAATTCTGCTTCAGGGCCAATAAAGGCAGTGTCACCAATGCCAGTTGAGCTTAAGTAATCGATCGCTTTTTGAGCAATGGTGCGAGGGCAACGGCTGTAGGGTTCGCCCGTCCGAGGCTCGATGATGCTGCAAACTAAGCTCAGAGTAGGCTCAGCCATGAAGGGGTCGATCCATGCAGTGGTGGGATCGGGCACCATCGCCATGTCTGATTCGTTGATGGCTTTCCAACCACGGATGCTAGAACCGTCAAATGGAATACCCTCGGTGAAGCTATTTTCATCGATTTGATCGTGGTACACCGTCAAGTGCTGCCAGGTTCCCGGTGTATCGATGAATTTGAGATCGATCATCTTGATCTGTTTTTCTTTGATCAGATTCAAGATGTCTTGTGCAGTCCGAGCCATGAATTACTCCTTGTATCTGGGCGAATCTAGGAAGGGAGATAAGGTTCTGGGGTTGATAGAGCCGGGTCAATCGAATGGAGTTACGACCTAAAATCCAGCGCTGCCCTAAAAGCCGTGGCGTTGATCATCCTTACTTGCGGCGAACGTTGGCACGCATTGCTCTAGCAAGATTAATGACACCTGAACCATCCTAAGAACAGGGTCAGAGAGATTTTGTATCGTGCGCTACCAAATCCTATGTCAATCATCCAAAAGATGGATGAACATCGATACTTGCTAAGCTCCTCCTTCAGCCTGACCTGGAAAAAATGAAAAATTGTAGCGATTTGAACAGTTTTTCATTTTTAGGCTGAATCAATCCCTAAAATAGTATCAGAAGCTACAGTTCTGCACTCTAGGCGAACCATGATTTTTGCAACTGATTTTGAGCAGCAGGAAGCATTTCAGTATCGACCAGGTCAAAAGGTTGAGTTGAAGCATCAACCGGGTGTCATGGATGTGATTGAGAGCTATGACCCGATGATGGTGCCACCGATCATGCTGGTGAGTGATCCTCAGCCGCGATACCCTGAAGAGTTGCGCTTGATTCCGGCTCCAGTTGTGCAAATGGAGTGGCTATCGACACCGGTTCGCCGCAAGCCATCTTATCCGGCTTGTTCGTTGCGCGATCGCTCGGCTTTATCACCACGCACGCGATCGCTCCAAAAAGCTTTTTCTTAATAGAAATATATAAAGAGTTTCTGGCTCAGGGCGCCCACCAGTATAGCCATAAAACTTAACAAATAAGAGGCAATTCGCTGCGAGTTCAACGCCAATTAGGCTGATCTGGGCGTGGTAAACTTAAGCCTAAATCCGAAAGCTTAATCTGGCTTACGCTTTGAGTTTGAGTCAGCGATGGGCTAGGAAACAGCATCATTCTGCTGAAAAGTAGCAATTGCCTGTATCATCTTCGCCCTATTTCATGTTGCCCAGTTTTTAGCTATTAGAAAAACTGAGCACTCACCATCTGGAAAGGGTCAAGAATAGCAAACATGGATAGAAACCACTTAGGAGAGTCATTTCATGCGGGACGCAGTGACAAGCCTGATTAGAAACTATGACATTACGGGTCGCTACCTCGATAGAGATGCGCTCGATTCCCTAAAGGCTTACTTCAACACGGGTACGGCGAGAGTCCAGACCGCTGCCGTGATTAATGCCAATGCTGCGGCGATCGTTAAGCAAGCTGGCTCTCGTCTTTTTGAGGAACTCCCAGAACTGATTCGCCCCGGTGGTAATGCCTACACCACCCGTCGCTATGCGGCTTGCCTGCGGGATATGGACTATTATCTCCGCTATGCTAGCTACGCATTGGTTGCTGGAGACACCGATGTGCTAGATGAGCGTGTTTTAGAAGGGTTGCGGGAAACCTACAACTCTCTGGGTGTGCCCATCGGCCCGACTGTCCGTGGTATCCAGATCATGAAAGAGATTGTCAAAGAGCAAGCAACTGCGGCAGGTGTAGCAGATGCAGCTTTTGTAGATCAACCCTTTGATTACATGACTCGCGAACTGGGTGAGAAGGATCTTTAAGTTCCGCCTTTCCAGTTGGTTGGTGTGCGTCAGCGGGGTAGATCGAGCCGTAGTTGTTGATTAACTTCAAACTGCGGCTTGATTTACCCCGATTGTTTTGGCTGGTTAGAAGTTGGGTTAGTCGAGGGTGGCCTCTGGCTCTAAAACCCAAACGATCTCACCTTTCGCGGTTGTAGTAATGATGGTGCGATCGCCTCTTCGGCCCAACTTAACCGTAATATCTTGGGCTTGCTGACGATTTTTGACTACTTTAAACAAGCTGTAAAACTCGTCTTCAAATAAGATGGCGGGTAGCCGATGGTCTAAGTCAGGAACTCGAATATGGCAAGGTCGATATTGCGATCGCGAGTCTAAAACAGGAGCTGCGGTTAAGGGTTGGTGAGAACGTGAGTTAGTACTCGTGGCTGTGGCAGGTGTATCGAGAATTGCATCCCGCTCTAGCACCCAAATTGCATCTCCTTTTGCAGTCACTGTAATGATTGCAGCCTCGCCCCGATAGGCCAAGCGCGTGGCAATTTCTAGAGCTTGGAGGCGGTCTTTGACCAATTTCATCAGGCTGTAGTAGTTGCCATCAACCTCAATTGCAACTAAGCGCTCATCTAAATCAGGGACGCGGATGTGGCAGGGCTGATACTGAGTCCGCGATTCCAAAATGCGAGGGGAAGGACTGGGGGGATTAACGATCATGGGCGAGGCACCTTCGGACGACACGGAACCCGGAGAACTAATTCCAAAGGTCTTAAGTGTATAAGGTTTATTTTAAATTTTTCTGAACTTTTCCGTCATCCGCTTGATTGCGGAGTATTACACGCGATCGCTCCAGAATCAGCCACAATAGAGACTGTGCAAAAATTGAGCGCTTAATCGCATCCGGTTATTTCCTTGGCTAAGCAACGACTCGATACTTTATTGGTAGAACGCAACTTGTGTGACTCGCGCCAGCAGGCTCAACGCTTGATTCGGGCAGGCGAAGTCAAGGTAAACCAGCAGGTGATGGATAAACCGGGAGCTGAGATTGACATTGCGGCTGAGATTGAAGTCAAACAGCGATCGCCCTATGTGTCGCGAGGCGGTGAAAAGCTCGCTAAAGCCCTAGCTGAGTTTCCCATCCAAATCGCTGGACGAATTTGCTTAGATGGCGGCATCTCTACGGGGGGATTCACCGACTGCCTACTGCAAGCAGGAGCGCAAAAGGTATACGGCGTTGATGTCGGCTATGGGCAAGTCGCCTGGAGCCTGCGTCAAGACCCACGGGTGATTTTGCGCGAGCGCACGAATCTGCGACACTTACAGGCCACGGATTTATATGACAATGGCGAGCCCGATGCTGATTTAGGGGTAGCGGATGTTTCGTTTATTTCTTTAACGAAAGTGCTTCCTGCCTTGTGGCAACTATTGAAAGCCCCTCGGGAATTGATTTTGCTGGTGAAGCCGCAGTTTGAGGTTGGGCGATCGCGAGTGGGTAAAAATGGTGTGGTGCGTGACCCCAAAGACCAAGCTGAAGCGATCGCCCAAGTGTTGCAATCAGCTCAGGAGCTTGGCTGGAGCTATCAAGGTTTAACCTGGTCACCGCTGCAAGGCCCAGCCGGAAATATTGAATATTTGCTCTGGCTGAGCATGGAGAATGCTACCCCAACCCCAGATTTAGCGGCGATCGCTCAAGTGACTCAAGCTGCCCAAAAAGCTCTTGCTTAATCACATCAACCACTAACCTAAGTACTGCCCAATCTCTTGACGTAAGCGGTAGAGAATCGTGTTGGGTTCAATTTGCTGCAAGATGTCTTGAATGACCGTATTTGGCCCCTGTGGCCCCCAAGTACAGCCTTGCTCTAGATATACTTGAGCGGCTCGCCCAACGGCATAAGCGCCATACCCAGCGGCACCTGCTTGTAAAACGGCGACTCCAGCATAGGCCGAGAAGTTGGTAGGGTTCTCACCTGTAACGATCGCCGCAGTTGTCTTGCCCAGCCCTAACAATAGGCCACTGCCCAGCTCACTCAAC
>CBIHQL010000413.1:0-4506 GCA_966211855.1 uncultured bacterium | reverse complement strand
ACCGCAATTAATTGAGGGAGTTGGCGATCGCTGGCTCTCTCATTTTTTTCAGGCTACTTTATAAATCCACCTGGAGGGCATTTACCAGGCCAAAAATCCTGTCTTAAGATCTAGTACTGTCTATAAACTAGTGAATTTATTAGTTATAAATACTTATCAATCAGACTCATTAGTAATGCTCTAGGACTTAAGGCCCTATTGCAATTCTTAAAAAAAGTTAATATTTTTTAGAAATACGGTAAATTACCGCCTTAATAAAATTCACCAGATATTTGTTCTTAGAAGTGCATTTACTCAGGTTGCTTCCGGGTACCCTAACGATACAGATTTCAGAAGATCCGGAATTTCAGCCACAAGAGGTATAGCAGATACTCTCTCAGGAATGTTACAATTCTTAGCAAAGTTAACTATAACTATCTTAAAACGACCTATGAACTTACAAACTCCTTTACTAGCTGAAATTTCTATCTCCTCTCTGCTCAGCCTGGGTTTGTTCATAACCTGGAAGCTCCAGAGCACCCCAGCTCCCGAGCCAATCTTAGTTCCTATTCCTGTACGCCCCCGCCCTAGAGCGTAAAGTCAACTGCATCTTCGGTTGACAAAACCGCTAATTGTGCCAGGGATTCATGACATCTGCACTGGCACTCGTTTCGTTTTATGTCACTGTTACTCACAGACTCAGCGCCATGAAAACTGCTCAGACCTCTACAGACCCAGTACGCGCTTACCTCCGAGAAATTGGCCGTGTGCCGCTACTTACCCATGAGCAGGAAGTCGTTTATGGAAAGCAAGTACAGCGGGTTACGGCTTTGTATGAGTTGCGAGATGCCTATGCTGAGCGGTTAGGGCGCAACCCTGACTTTGCAGAATGGGCCGCCAACGCCAAGATTTCTGAAGTTGAGCTACAGCAGGCGATCGATGAAGGCGAACTTGCCAAGCGCAAGATGGTAGAAGCAAATCTGCGCCTAGTCGTTTCTGTTGCCAAAAAATACATTAAGCGCAATGTTGACCTTCTCGATCTCATTCAAGAAGGCACAATTGGGATGCAGCGAGGCGTTGAGAAATTTGATCCCACCAAGGGCTATCGGTTTTCTACCTATGCTTACTGGTGGATTCGCCAAGCTATTACGCGAGCGATCGCCGAGAAGGGTCGTACCATTCGGCTCCCCATCCACATCACCGAAAAACTCAACAAAATTAAGAAAGCCCAACGGCAATTGGCCCAACGCTTGGGCCGAGCCGCCACCGCCGCAGAGTTAGCAGAAGAACTGGAACTCACGCCTCGGCAAGTCAGAGACTATTTAGAGCGGGCACGACAACCTCTCTCTCTGGATTTGCGAGTAGGGGACAACCAAGACACCGAGCTAGGCGAATTGCTAGAAGATAATGGCCCCTCTCCAGAAGATTTTGCAGCCCAATCTTCTTTAAGAGCTGATTTAGAACGTTTGATGGCTGAGCTGACCCCGCAACAACGAGAAGTGTTAGCACTACGGTTTGGCCTTGAAGATGGCAAATCGCTGACTCTGGCTAAAATTGGCGATCGCCTCAATATCAGCCGTGAGCGAGTCCGCCAAATTGAACGTGAAGCCCTGACTAAGCTCCGCAAACGCAAATCAGACATGCGAGAGTACATTGCTAGTTAGTCAGCGATCCTAGAGTAAAAACTGGTAATTGGCTATCTCTTGACCGACGTTCTGAAAACCCATCACTGCTAGTTCGGTTCCACTCACTTCGCAGGCTCATCTCTCTTGCTAAAGTGACAGTAGAAACTTGTAGAAACATTACACAGCTAGCAAGGTAGAGCTTTTCGAGATCACGGCTATATCTGTGAGTCTGTTGGGTTTTACTTCAGGAGGTACCCGGTGAATAACTCATCCAATCAATTCCCAGAACTGTTCCAAAACAGTGCAGAATCCAGCGAGTATCTCTGGCAGTATGTGCAATCGATGAGCCCGGAAACTATCTCCCAGCTTTCTAGCCCAACTTCTCCCGAAGTGTTGCAGGTGATGGAGCGCAATATTATAGGATTGTTGGGTGGACTGCCTTCAGAGCATTTTGAGGTCAACATTACTACCAGCAGAGAGCACCTTGGGCGGCTTCTTGCTTCAGCGATGATTAGTGGTTATTTTCTCCGCAATGCTGAGCAGCGCCTAGCTTTTGAAAAGTCACTCCTCACTTCTGAAACCAACTCTTCTGGAGTTGAACAAGTCGATCGCTAGGATTATTTGTGCCTGCAACTCGCAAAAATAAATCTTCTCAACTTAGCTCGGCAGATTGGCAGTCCAGTTTGCCGAGTTCTGCTGTTTCAGACTTGCGGCGATCGCTTCTGACTTGGTATACCGAATTTGGTCGTGACCTACCCTGGCGGCAGACTCGCGATCCTTACGCGATTTGGGTTTCCGAAATCATGCTTCAGCAAACCCAAGTTAAAACAGTCATTCCTTACTATGAGCGGTGGTTAAATTTATTTCCTACCGTTACTACCCTAGCCACTGCTGAGCAGCAACAAGTCCTCAAAGCATGGCAAGGGTTAGGATATTATGCTCGCGCCCGCAATCTGCATCGAGCCGCTCAGGTGATTGTGGCTGAGCACCAAGGTCAATTTCCTGATCGCTTAGAAAACGTACTGGCCCTTCCGGGAATTGGTCGCACTACGGCTGGCGGAATTCTGAGTGCTGCTTTCAATCAAGCGATCGCCATTCTTGATGGGAATGTCAAGCGAGTTCTGGCTCGGCTAGTCGCTTTAGAAGTTCCGCCAGCTAAGGCCATGTCACAACTGTGGCAGCTTTCAGAAGCAATTTTAGACCCAGAACAACCCAGAGACTTCAATCAAGCTTTAATGGATTTGGGTGCAACTCTTTGTACACCCCAAAATCCAGCTTGTCTTATCTGTCCTTGGAGCGCTCACTGTCGAGCTTACAAATTGAACATGCAGTCTGAACTACCTATGTCTGAAACACGAGCTCCCCTACCTCATAAAGTGATTGGCGTTGCGGTCATTTGGAATGAACAGGGACAGATTCTCATCGATCGCCGTCGCCAAGAAGGGTTGCTCGGCGGTCTTTGGGAATTTCCTGGTGGTAAGGTTGAACCCGATGAGTCAATCGAAGCTTGTATTCAACGAGAAATCAAAGAAGAGTTAGGGATTGAGATTGCCGTGGGCGATCGCTTAATCACAGTCGATCATGCCTACACTCATTTTCGGGTCACACTCAATGTCCATCACTGCCGTCACATCAGTGGCGACCCTCAACCTATTGAATGTGATGAGATTCGTTGGGTGACCCTAGAGGAAATTGATCAGTATCCTTTTCCCAAAGCAAACGTCCAAATTATTGAAGCCTTACGTAAGGCCGCTCAAGTTTAAAGGCATTCAATCCAAACTCAGGAATTGAGCGATCGCACTTTATTGAAAGCCCTTTCCTGATTTCTTTTTACCTTTACTCTTCTTCGTCTGGCTCACTTCTGCTAGCGCTTCTTGGAACAAGTCATGCAAATGAATCGGAACACTTGCAATTTCCGGCAACTCTGGTTCAGTAGGTTTGTGATATTCCTGCAGTAAACTCGGCAAATCGCGATCGAGCTGGAAGTTGGGCCGCTGTAGTACTGCTTGGAGTAATGCCTCCAATCGCTTAGGATATTTTGCTGCTAAGCGGTACAAAACTAAAGTACTAATCTCTGGGCTCTCCAGGTAATGTCGGACTAAGCGATCGGCACCTTCAACCTCAGCAGGCTCATCACTTTCTAGCAAGCTCTGGAATCGATGGTATGTCGGCAAAAATACTTGCCCCCAACGAGGATCTGCCATGACAGTCACTCGTTCCGCTTTCTTTAACTCAGCTGGTAATTCCACTTTAGGCATTACCATTTTCATGGCCTGCTTGTTTTCCAGCAGCTTGGTCACTGCTTTGGCATCCGCTCCTGCTGCCTCTGCCATCATTTCCATTTCCGAGGTATCAACTCCAGCCTCAGCCGCCACCTCAGCCAATGACTTAGAACTATCAATGCCAGCCTCAGCCAAGCGTTTCTGAGTCAAGATTTCTTGCATTTCAGCAATTTTCTTGCTCAGCTCGTAGCCCGACATCGTAACTTCATCACTGCCGAAAAAGTTTAGAAAATCCTGATGGTAGCTCTCTACAGATTGCCAAGATTGCTCCAGCAGTTCAGGAGCATCACTATAGAGTGCCTGTTTATGATTTTGTTTAAAGTTACCGATCGCAACAGCTAACTTAGGTTTTCCTAGTTTACCCATCGGAGTGCAAGGCCCTGAAAACATCCACTCTGTCTCAGTGATCGGTGAAATTCGGGTTAATAAAATATCTCCTAATTTAAAGCGAGACATTTCCTGCCATGTCGCTTCGTTATTGGGTTTGACAACATAGTACTTAGCTGTTAACCAATTCATCAGCTTAAAGCCGTCAGCTAAAATATCTTGAATTTCAAATAAACCAATAAAACTACGGTGCCACTGTTCTAATAGTGCGCGATCGCTATCTAACAAATCCT
>CBIHQL010000412.1:0-4507 GCA_966211855.1 uncultured bacterium | reverse complement strand
CCCAACCTTATTCAGCCAATGTCCTTGACCTTTGCAACGCAAAACAGTATCTACAGCTACCTACCATTATTGCCATTTAATTCTGATAACTCACCAAATTTAGGACTCCACCATCCCTTTGCAGTGTGAAAATAGACAGCTTCTTTGTGGCGGCGATCGCTTCGGGCGGCAGTGGTTGAACAGCGTAGTAACTGCTTGGTTTGCCCATCTTTTTGATAAGCGTAAATTTCGAGAGGTTGTTTGCAAACGGGACAAGGATACTCTGTAATGGTGGCTGGAGGTGATGCAGTAGCCTCTTGGGGTGGGTGATTTTGCTGGCGAGGTTGCTCCCACCTACGACTGCGATCGCTCCAAAACAGCACGATGTTTTCACAACCCTCTACACACTTGAGAAAGTATTTCTTCTTAACCTTACTGCTCGGAACTTTTGCTAAATAGTTTTGGCATTGTGGGCAACGAGTGCGCGATCGCTGGAGAGATGCGGAAGGAGACGCAGGGCGAGTTGAAGTGAGATGTTGAGGAATTACCTGTCGCGCTTTAGCTAGGGCTGGGGCAAAATATTCCCAATTCCAGGTCGTCAGATAGACTTGCCAATCTTGTCTACCAGCGGCAATTTGATCGAGCGCCTGTTCCATCTGAGCGGTAAATTCTGCTTGCAACAGTTCGGGTAGGGCTGCTTGCAAAAAGTTATCTACCTCTAAACCCAACGGAGTCGGTTGCAAAGCTCCTTTGGTGACCTCTACATACTGCCGTTGCTTGAGAGTTTGGATGGTTGGAGCATACGTGCTGGGGCGACCAATCCCTTTGCGCTCCATAACTTGCACTAATTTTGGCTCGCTGTAACGGGGCGGAGGTTGAGTTTGTTTTTGCTCATGAGCGGCTTGCTCTAGCGTCAGGACTGGCTGAGATGTGAGAGTTGGCAATTGAGTATCGGCACTTATGTTTTGCCAATATTTGCTATATCCCAAAAACTCAATTACTTGCCCTTTCGCCTGCCAAAAGACCGATCCTGATTGAGTAATAATTTGGGTTTGTCGGAGTCGTGCTGCTTGGCATTGAGAGGCGATCGCCCGTTTCCAAATCAACACATACAAAGCAAACTCATCAGCGGATAATTCACCCCGGAGATCTTTAGAAGGACGAAAAATATCAGTAGGACGGATGGCTTCGTGGGCTTCTTGTGCCCCTTTGACTTTGCGGTGCTGGGTTACTTTTTTGGGCACATTCTCTGGGTCGTGGTCAGTCAGCCATTGCCGCGCTTGAGCACAAAATTCTGGGCTGAGGGCAATGCTATCGGTACGCATATAGGTGATCAACCCTGCTTCGTAGAGAGACTGCGCCACCTGCATCGTCTTCTCAGGGCTGAATTTCAACCGAGAGCCTGCCGCCTGTTGTAGCGTTGAAGTAATAAACGGAGGAGGTGGAGTCCGCGTCGCCGTCTTGCCCGTAACAGATACGACTTGATGAGGGGATTGTTGAGCGATCTGCACTAAGCGATCGGCCTCTGCTTGAGAGGTCACGCGATCGGATTCTGTGGTTTGGCTCTCAGTTGCGAGCGTAGCGTCATCGGGTAGTGCGGCTTCGGCATTGGCTGGGGTCGGGTTGCCACGATAATAAGCCCGAAACCCCTCAGCATAATCGACACAAACGCTCCAATAATCTTGCGGTACAAAAGCTTGGATTTGCCGCTCGCGATCGCAAAGGATATGCAATGTGGCACTCTGCACCCGCCCCATACTCTTGGCACCGTTGTGCAATTGCCAGAGTAAAGGAGAGCCTTTAAACCCAACTAATTTATCGAGGACGCTACGGCAAAGACCAGAGTTGACGAGGGCTTGGTCGATCGGTCTGGGATGCGCGATCGCGTTACGAACGGCTGTCGGCGTGATTTCGGTATAGACCACCCGTTGTGGATTTTTGAGGTTTAAGGCTTGCTGAAGATGCCAAGCGATCGTTTCTCCCTCGCGATCGTAGTCGGTCGCTAGCACCACAGTTTTGACTTGCTTGACCGCATTGCGGAGCTGTTGAATGGTTTCTTTGCCACGGGTTCCTCGCGCCATGAACCGACACGTCACTGAGTTGGCCTTTAGGTCAAAGCCGAGCGCATCTTCTCCATCATTCGCCAATTCGCGGATATGCCCCATACTGGCTTTGACTAACCAATCAGCACCCAGAATCTGGCTGAGTTTCTTCACTTTTCCGGGGCTTTCGACAATCAACAGCTTGCTTGCCAAAGTTATTTACCTGTACGCAACCAAATCAATGTTTCTTGAGACTTCTCCTCAAAACAATTGTACTAATAAATTATCTGTGAGTATTACTCTGATTGGCTGGTCTGACGTGTAAATAAGCGGAAGTAGAGAGATTGACAAATTTCTTTAATGGGGAAAGCCAAATAGGTGATGGGGTTAAAGGTGATGATGATATTGCGGAAGTCACGTTTGGCGAGCGCGACAGTGGCCCAGGCAACCCAGCGAGCCGACATTATGCCATAGGGATTTAATGAACTTTTGAAGGGGCCAAGGATTAACTTGCGGATGGTACAAGGTGCATCTAAGCGGCGGAGGGTGATTAGATCTCCCAGGGTGCGTTTTGACAACTCATAAAGCGGGCTAAGGGCAGGGTTAACCTCAGCTTCAGAGGTATTAATCCACAACTCTTTGATCGCTTTGTGCGAGGACTCGGTCACGGTTGAGAGAAAGAGTTCTGCTAACCTAAGCGTCGAAAAGGTATTCACTTCATAAGCAGTTTGCACCGAGGCAGGGGAGCGATCGCCGTAGGTATTCACGCCATGATTGAGGATGAAAATATCAACCTTTTGCAGACACGGTAACAACTCAGCTTCAGCCCCTAATTGCCACTGCAACACCTCCACACCCGCCGGAAATTCCGTTTCCGGTCTAGTCGTAAGGGCGATCGGCTTGGCTCCTTGAGCACACAACTCTGCAATTAAGGCCTGCCCCAAGGCTCCTGAAGCTCCGGTTACGGCGATCTTTTTCCCTTTTAATGACAAACCAGTACCCAAGAGCTTATCGACAACGGGCAAATAACCGCAGTAGTAAGCATTGCCATCATCAAAATGGTGCCGCCAATGATAGGTGCGGTTCACAGTCCACACAGAGGGGATTTCGACTAAATCACCAGGTTTGTGGGTCAAATCGGTTTGCAACAGCAGCCCCTGAGAGCGAGCTACGGCTGGGATGAGGAAGCTAAGCGAGTAGAGGCAACCCAGCACCATGCCATAACTTTGGGCTAGAGCTGCTGCGATCGCGGTCACACCAACCATTACCAGCGCTTCGGGCACGTCATTATGCCACTGGGCTTTTTTATAGGCTTCTAAGCTCGTCATGCTGAGGTCACGACGATAGGCTTTGTGATGTAGATTATGTAAACTCTGGAGGGGTTGCCAATAATGCCCAGCCACGTGATAACTATCGCGCACTAGTTCAGCCAGAACGATTGAAGCCAGCCCTAGTGGAAGTTGCAGCAGTAGTTGACTGGATAACAGATTGAAGTCCATCCGTTTAAATATCGTCTTGAATAATCGATCATCCGTAAGTGTAACGTGATGCGTAGTTTGGTAAAAGCGTGCTTAACGTTACGGCGTTCCCAAGCTGTTGAATCATTTTGTTTTAGGGGGTGTGCAACGCATGGGACGGAATGCGGCGATCGCGACCGGAATCGGGGGCATACTGGTTGGAGCACTGGTCATGGGAGTCTGGCATCATCGGCTCCGACCGTCAACCGAGAGAGTATAACAAGCACTGTGGGCAGCCAAGTTTATTCGTTTCCGACGGCTCTAAAGCATCATCGCGATCGCCGATTCCCTGCAACTCTAGTAGTCTTGCTCATGTGGGGGCTGGTGAGCTTACTACACTGGCGACCAGAAACTCAAGCGCTAATTTGGGGTCTGACGGTCATCTTGTCGATCCAAGCGATTCGCATGTTTCTCGCACCTGCGATCGCGCCTTCAGCACCAACAGATACTCCTTTACCCATTGTTTCCATCTTGGTGCCTGCTAAAAATGAAAGTGCCGTCCTGCGAGATTTAGTCCACACGTTAGCTCACCTCAACTACCCGCTGACTCACCTCGATATTTGGGTCATTGATGATGGCAGTACAGATGACACCCCTCAACTCCTACACGCCTTACAAGCCCAGTTTTCTTGGTTGCAAGTGCATCGTCGCGACTCTAAAGGAGGTAAGTCTGGGGCATTGAATGCGGTGCTGCCTTTAACGCGTGGAGAAATTGTGGTCATTTTTGATGCCGACGCTCAGATGCCACCCAATTTTCTGCGACAAGTGGTGCCCCTGCTGCAGAGACCATCGGTGGGGGCAGTACAAGTGCGAAAAACGCTTTCTAATGAGAATACAAACTTCCTCACTCGCTGTCAGCAGATGGAACTGAGTTGCGATACCTTTTTGCAAACCCATCGTATTGCCGTAGGTGGCATGTCAGAATTGCGTGGTAATGGCATGTTGGTACGCCGAGAGCTGCTGGAGAAG
>CBIHQL010000411.1:0-4508 GCA_966211855.1 uncultured bacterium | reverse complement strand
ATTCCGGCTCAATGCCCGTTTGAGCGTGACGTAAAAGCCTTCGGTCGCACCCTGTTTCACATTCCCCCCATGTGCAAGCTAAACCCGCTGTATGAGCAAGTCGTCAGCCTCCGCTTTCGCGCTCTGTGCTACCTAGCCGATGAGTGTGGTGAAGACGTGACTCGCTACTGCTAATCAAGTGATTGAGTAGCCGTTTCAGTCAAACTCGTTGGTTCAAAGCTGAGTCTACATCAGCCAATTTCAACCTTTGTCCACTCAATAGAAGATCAAGCTCATCTTTATTAATGAGACCAAGTTGATCAATTTCCAGGTCAAATATTTTTACCTCAAAAATTGACCATCAAGCTTCTAAAATACAAAATTATTTCTATTGATACCGCCTTCAAAATCTAAGCTTTTATTTCTAATTTGAAACCTACTTAGTTGATTAATTCATAGCTAACAGTAGCTCTTTATATTCAAAATCCTGTTCTCCTCGATAGCGATCGCCCAGCCATGAAACTGAAGCGATCGCTTTTATTTTGCAAGGCTTAAAACCTTTACCAGAGGAAGCGTGGCGCCATTCAATTGACTCAGCATTTCAGACCTTGCTTTCAAAGACCATTCATTCTTGAACCGTTTGCAACATTTAGAAATCAAGAACTCACGATGCAGTAAACTTTGGTTGCATCAGCTTGATTTCAAAACTAGAGTATCGATAAATTAGTAACAGAAGCGATCAAGCTTCCCTGGCAGATTTAACAGCCCGGTGTCCATTCAAGCAAGAGGTAAAAGAGCTGTTTCAATCGAATCTGTCTCGTCAAATCGCAACAACACTCAAGCAGGTACTGACATTTTCTCATCACTAGTTGAAGCGGGAGCCCTGTCATTGATTGGCACATTGCAATCATTGCAACTCTGCTCATAATTGTTAGATTGGGAGAAAGTCACTCAGCAGCTCGCTTGGGTGTTGTTGTCGTTTAAATATATTGCTATTTTTTATTTCTAACATTCAGCAAATCAGGTAAAAGCAAGTCATGGCTATTATTGCTCTGAAAGCTTGGTATCTCCAGAAGTATGAGCCAATTCGAGACCTGGAGAAGCGTCCCCATGACTTACGCTTAAGCAAGAATAGTCTTTTGAAATCGGCTCTACGCGCAGACTTTTTAGAAGATATTGAGGATGTCAAGCGATCGGAATGGTTTCAGCGCTACCTGGCAGGCGAGACCATCGAGTTTTACATCGAAGGGAGCGGTGGCTATGCGATTTCTAACATCGACTTGATCAGCCACGAAATGTATTTCACCAAGCAAGAAGTGTTAGCTCATCTAGAGCCAACGATTTTCTTGTGCTACCAAACTGAATATTCTGACTCTAGTGATGCCTTGCGTGATGTCCTCAAGAGCACGATTGAGAAGCTAAATCGGCGATCGCGCTTGCCCCTGACCCTCGAAGAATCTCATCGACTGACAGACGGCCCAGTACGCCTCAAAAGCACCTTGATGCGGAAGATTCGGCAGAGTTTGCTGTTTATTGCCGATAGCACACCGATTGCCAAAATTGATAGTCAGCCGCCCCAACTAATTCCTAGCCCCAAAGTTTGTGTTGAAGTGGGTTACGCCCTGCAAAGCAAACGTACCGATCAAGTTCTTTTGACTCAAATGGAGCGCCCTGACCTGCCGGGGCAATTTCCCTTCGACCTGCCGAGCCAAAACCGTGTTTTGTTTAACAACACCAAAGACTTAACCAAAACACTGCCCGACCTTGTTGAAGCTCAATTGCAACGGTTTAGTTTGTTTACGTAGGGATGTTTTTGGTCAACTTCTAGGAAATTTGACTATTTTCGCCGCCCAACAGCCCATAATAAGTTCGATGTGTTGAGAGATCGTTCGATAACATGCCTAGAACGCCTACTGAGTTTGCTGTCCACCTCCTGTTTGAGGGAGGCCACCGGGAAGAAGTCCGGTTTCCCACCATTCAAGAATTTCAGAAATGGTACAGTGGTGAGCTGGTTCCCAAGTCAAGCTCTGACGACTTTATCAGCGTTCCGATCAAGAACATTCAAGGGGAGTACATGGTGGCGCGCCCCTCGCGGATTATGGCGATTCGAGTGGAACCCATGTTTAGCTCTAGCGTCGACCGATTCTAGATTCTGAATTATTGGTTCACCATGCCTGATATTGTTAGAGCGAATTTGCTCTCGGTGGCGATCGCCGTTGGCCTAGGTATGCAGCTCGTTGTCAGCCCCCATCCTGCGATCGCCACGCTCCCTTTACAACCTGTCACATCCTCAAGACAGCAACCCAACAGTTTTGGGCTGGATGACCGGATCTGGGGCGATCGCAATCGACCAGGAGACCGAGCCGCGTTATTGGCAGCAATCGATCGCAGCTTGCAATATTTAAACACCCCCAAAGCCGCCACAGCTTACCAAAAATATGCCGTACCTGGGGTCACGCAGGAACGAGTCAGACGCAGCCTAGAGCGCTTTCGTCACTTGGTTTTGCGATCGCGATCCGCTACCGAACTTCAAGCCGCAGTGCAGCGAGAATTTGTTTTATATCAGTCGGTGGGCAAAGATCAGCAAGGAACTGTGGCCTTTACCGGATATTTTGAGCCGACCTACCAAGCTAGTCGCGTCCCCACGGCTGAATATCGCTATCCCCTCTTTCGCTTGCCTGCAAACTTTGCTCAGTGGCGGAAACCACATCCTACACGAGAGGCTTTAGAAGGTGCTGATGGGTTGCAGTTTCGGCAAAGCCGACTCAAAGGGTTGGAACTTGTTTGGTTGCGCGATCGCCTCGAAGCTTTTTTAGTGCAGGTGCAAGGGTCAGCTCGCTTGCAGTTAACCAACGGGCGCACGATGACGGTTGGGTATGCAGGTCGTACCGATTACCCATATACCGGGGTGGGTCGTGAATTGGTTAAAGATGGCAAGTTAGCGATCGAGAATTTGACCCTGCCCAACTTAATCCAATACTTCCAGCAACATCCTGATGAGTTGTCGGTTTATCTGCCCCGGAATCGCAGTTTTGTCTTCTTTCGCGAAACTCAAGGCTCCCCGGCTATCGGCAGTTTAGGAGTGCCTGTCACGGCAGAGCGATCGATCGCGACCGATAAATCTTTGATGCCTCCCGGAGCCTTGGCGCTGATTCAAACCCAACTACCCGAACGCGATCGCACTGGAAAATGGCAGCAAACTTCAGTGAGCCGTTACATGCTAGATCAAGATACAGGCAGTGCTATCAAAGGCGCAGGCCGAGTTGACATCTTTATGGGTACGGGCAAGCAAGCGGGCGATCGTGCGGGTTTGGTCAATTCCACCGGGCAACTCTATTACCTCTTGTTGAAAGATAGCTAACGCTAAACAGAGGCTCACCAACCCCTTAAATCATCATTACCTGCGGTTGTAGCATTCAATACACCCCCTGCACATTCTGCAGTTCAGCAGGTATGGTAATAAGAACACTCGCACGCAGGACATGGAAGCATCCTTTGAAATCACACTGCAAATGGTAATTGCCGTTATTGCAGGGATCAGTGCTCAGGTGGTCGCTGAGTATCTGAAGGTGCCCAGTATTGTCTTCTTGCTCCTCTTTGGCATTCTGCTAGGCTCTGACGGCTTAGATGTCTTGCATCCCCATTTGTTAGGCACAGGGCTAGAAGTCATTGTCTCCCTCTCAGTCGCAATTATTTTGTTTGAGGGAGGTCTGAATCTAGAACTGCGCGATCTTGGTCGAGTGTCGGGTAGCTTACGTAATTTAGTCACGATTGGCACGCTGATTACTTTAATTGGCGGCGGCATTGCAGCCTACTCTCTCAGCGAATTTCCTTGGCCGATCGCCTTTCTTTATGCGGCTTTGGTAGTCGTGACTGGGCCTACCGTTGTCAGCCCTTTGCTCAAGCAGGTGCAGGTCGAGCGATCGGTCGCAGCTCTTCTTGAAGGGGAAGGGGTACTGATCGACCCAGTTGGTGCAATTCTAGCCGTTGTTGTGCTCAACATTATTCTCGACGGCAACACCGCCCCCCTCACGATCATGAGCGGCTTGATGTTGCGGTTGGGTATTGGCGGGGGCATTGGATTCCTGGGTGGCTTGGCTATGGGTTTTGTGCTCAAGCAAGCCCGACTCTTGTCAAAAGATTTAAAGAATTTAGTAGTTTTGGCAGGCTTATGGGGCTTATTTGGCTTGGCCCAAATGCTGCGCAGTGAGTCTGGCTTAATGGCTACCGTCGCTGCTGGAATCATGCTCCGCGCTTCTTCACTCCCCGAAGAACGCATGATTCGCCGCTTCAAAGGTCAACTCACAACCCTAGCAGTATCAGTTTTGTTTGTTTTACTGGCTGCAGATCTCTCGATCGCCAGTATCGTCGCGCTGGGCTCTGGGGGAGCACTGACAGTCTTAGCGTTGATGTTTATCGTCCGCCCCATCAATATTTGGGTTTGTACTGCCTGGAACCAAGACATTAACTGGCGACAAAAACTCTTTCTCTGCTGGGTCGCCCCTCGGGGGATCGTTTCGGCATCCGTT